>SVHK01000039.1 GCA_015055865.1 Clostridiales bacterium
TTCCGATCTAATTACTTTGCTATCGTACCCGGGCATATCCCAAGGTTCTAAGGTTACGAAACCGTCCACAGGCGACGCTTCTTGAACCGATTGAATAAACGCGCAAAGCTGTTCAGCAGTATCAAACCGAATAGCCCTAGTAATATCCGCAGGCGTTTTCTCAAGTTTAGGAAAATTCTCATAACCGAGCGTTTCCATACATTTACCGATTAGAAAACTACCTTTAATCGCTTGATTTACCGTATGGGGAGCAAGAAATAATCCTTGATAAAAAAGTCTATACCCATAAGCGTAAGAGCCTACTTCGTTGCCAATAGACGGCGCAGTCAAACGCCTACCGATTAAATCGATATACTCTTTCGTTCCCACGATATATCCGCCCGTCGGCGCGAGTCCTCCACCGGGATTTTTAATTAACGAGCCAACGACAACGTCCGCCCCAACGTCGCTCGGTTCTTTCTTTTCCACGAATTCACCATAACAGTTATCCACGAAAATACAACCTTTAAAACCAAGCGAACGCACGAACGAACACACTTCTCCGATTTCGTCAACCGTAAACGCGTCGCGAAGCTCATAACCGCGAGAACGTTGAATATATATCATTTTTAATCTCTCGCCTAAAGCTTCCATTTGAATTTTTATAGCGTTAAAATCAAACTTTCCGTTCTCGCTTAAATCCACGCAATCGAACGACACTCCAAAATCCTTTAAAGAACCGTTTCCCTCGCCAAAAATTACGCCACGAATGGTATCGTAAGGCATACCCGAAACGGCTAATACGCCGTCGTTCGGACGAAGAACGCCAAAAAGCGCCACCGTTAAAGCGTGCGTACCGCTCAACATTGCAGGCGATACGATACCGTCTTGCGCGCCAAAAATTTCCGCGTAAACGTCGCCAAGCACAAATCTACCTTCGTCGCCGTAACCATAGCCCGTGGTAGGATTAAAATGTCTTAAAGCAATCGAATGATTTTTAAAAGCTTTTAAAACTTTCTCTTGATTATATTCGCTAATTTCGTCGGCAATTTCAAACTGTTTTTTAAGCGAAATTTCGCTTTCCTTGATTAAACTTTCTATCTTCATAATCTTTTTCCTTATAATAAACGTAAAACTTCGTCGGCCGTAGCGTTAGTAGGCGCAAGAGAATAATGATTACGCATACGCTTAAAAAACGTAATTTGTCGTTTTGCGTAATTTCGGGTGTTTTTTTTGATAATTTCTTTTATTTCATTATCCGATTGACCGTTTTTAATGCCCTCAATCACTTCTTTATAGCCTATCCCTTGCATACATTGGGAACATTCTTGCACGCCGTTTTTCATTAGCCCAAAAACTTCTTCTTTTAAGCCGTTTTGGAACATATTTTCGACCCTTAAATTTATTCTATTATACAATTCTTCTCGCGGATAATCTATTGAAACACAAACAAATTCAAAGCGCGGAATCGGTTCGTCTTTTTGCTCGGATTTCCTCTTTCCCGTTACGTCAAAAATCTCTAAGGCACGAATAATACGTTTAGTATCGTTCGGATGCAAAATCTTTGCGCTCTCAGGGTCTTTTTCTTTTAATATTCGGTGCAAGTATTCTTTCCCGTTTTCCTTTAAAACGTTTTCATAATGAGCACGTATTTCTTCGTTCGCTCCCACGTTCCCGAATTGGCTTTTATATAATAAAGAATTAATATAAAACCCTGTTCCACCGCAAATAATGGGCGTTTTTCCTTCCGCCAACAACCTTTCTACAATCGGCAAAGCGACTTTTTCGTAATCGCTAACCGAAAACTCTTTCGTCGGGTCAACCACGTCGATTAAATGATGCACCACGCCGTCTTTTTCGTCGTCCGTAGGTTTTGCCGTTCCGATATTCAACCCTCGATAAACGAGCAAAGAATCGGCGGAAATTATCTGCGTATTTAATTTTTTTGCGCAAGCAATCGCAAGCGAAGTTTTTCCAGACGCCGTCGCGCCACAAACTACGAGTACTTTCGGCATTATACTATCCTTTTAAACATTTTTTCAAGTTCGGTTTTCGTCAACTTAGTAACGACGGGACGGCCGTGCGGACATTTTAAACCCATATCTCCGTCTATCAATTTAAACAACGCGTCTATTTCTTCTTGGGTTAAATCCATACCGCCTTTTATAGCGGCTTTACAAGCCGCAGTAGCCAATTTATCCTTTAATAAATCTTCGAGTTTTATGGACCTAAAACCGCTTATATCCCCCAAAATATCGTTAAAAAATACGCCTAAATCAATCTTTTGCAAATCTAAAGGCACGGCGGTTATATTAAACGACGACGCGCTCGCCTCTTCAATATCAAACCCAATTTGACGAATATATTCAATATTATCTTTAATAAATTCTGATTCAAACGAGTTCAAATTTAATTGATACGGCAATAGCATCGGTTGACGGTTTACCGTTCTCGTTTTCATTTGTTCTTTTAATCGATTAAAAATCAACCGTTCGTGCGCCGCGTGTTGGTCAATGATATACACGTCCGAATCTCGTTCGTATAATAAATAGGTATTGAAAAGCTTACCAACGTATTTGCAGGACGAAACTTCAATACGGTTTTGCTTCTTTTTTTTCTCAAGCTCTTCCAAAAACTTTTTATTTTCGGCAAAATAATCTACTTCCGATTCTTTTCGTTTATTTTCCTTCGGATTATTTACTTCAAGTACGTTTTGCTCAAAATAAAGCTCAGGATAACTTTCTCTCAACGTTTCCGCATCGCCCCATTCACCCTTTTTAGGCTTTTTCGATATTAACTCGTCCATTGAAACCGTCTTTCCCGTAAAGGGCGCAATATTTTTGTTTTTAGTTATCTTTATTTTCGAATCTTCTTCCAAATCAAACGGCAAAGCAGACGATTTTAACTCTTTGATTTTCGCAAAATACGGCGAATGCTCCTCGATTTCTTTTTTCGCCTCTTCGTAGCTCATCGTTGGTACTTTCGCCTCTTCCGAGTTTTCCACCTCAGAAAATACGCTATTAGATAAACGGCTGTCCGATTTTTTGTCGTCGGGCGTAAAAAACCGAGAAGTAAAACGACTAATTGAATTTTTCAAAGGGTCTTTAGTTGCTTCAACCGGTTTTTCTTCAAAAACTTCTTCCTTTTCAATAGAGTTTTCTATTGGAGTTTGAACCATATAATCAAGCGCTGAAGCCTGTCCGTCCAATACGGATGAAATTATTTTATAAATAATCCCGAAAATAATTTGGTTGTCCGCAAAACGAACGTCCGCTTTATTAGGGTGTACGTTAACGTCCACAATCTCACTCGGAACGTCGATATATAAAACGTAAAAAGGATATTGACGTTTCATTAAATAACTAGAATACGCTTTCATAACCGCAGTCGCTATCGTTTGATTTACGATATACCGACCGTTTAAAAACACGCATTGATAGGTTTTATTCGGCTTTGAAAAATTTTGATTGCCTATAAAGCCCGAAACTTTTATTCCGTGCTTGTCCGCGTTTATTTGGTAAACGTTTTGTAAAATAGACGAACCGTAAATGCCAACGAGCGCCTCTTCCTTACCTCCACCAAACGATTGCAAAACCTTTTTCCCGTTTACGTAATAGGCAAACGCAATTTCCGGACGGTTTAAAATAAATTTTGAAACGAACTGCGTAATATCCGTTTCTTCGCCCTTGTCCGATTTTAAAAATCCCAGCCGAACGGGAGTATTATAAAACAACGTTTCAACGCGTACGTCCGTACCGTTTTCCCCTGAACAAGGCAATATTTTGCCGATTTCTCCGCCCTCAGACGTAAGAGAAAAACATTTCCCGTCCGCTACTTTAGACGTTATCGTCATTTTTGAAACGGATGCGATAGAAGCAACCGCTTCCCCCCTAAACCCAAGCGTAACTATATTCTCCAAATCGTTCGCCTTTTCAATTTTACTCGTTGCGTGCGGTAAAAAAGCCGAATGCAAATCGTCGTAAGCAATACCGCAACCGTTGTCAACGACGCGAATTAATTGTTTTCCGCCGTTTTCGATATAAATTTGTATTTCATCCGCGCCTGCGTCAATCGCGTTTTCAACGAGTTCTTTTACGACGGAATAAGGTCTGTCAACGACTTCGCCCGCCGCAATTCTATTATACACGCTCGCTGGTAAGATATTAATTCTCGACATTTTAACGTTTCTCCGATAATTTTTCTTTTAAATCATTCAAAAGCATTAACGCTTGCATCGGCGATAAAGTATTTAAATCGGTTTCGGCAATCATTTCTTCAATTGGCGTAAGCGTATGCGAAATTTCAGGCTCTTCTTCAATTTCAATCGTTTCAAGAACCTTTCCTTTTGCAATATCTTTCTTTTCCAAAGCTTTTAAAATCGCTTTTGCTCGAATAGTAATTTCTTTCGGCACACCCGCAAGCGAAGCGACTTCAACGCCAAAACTTCTATTCGCTCCGCCCCTGACGATTTTACGTAAAAAGACAATCGAGCCGTTTAATTCTCGAACGGTAATTTTATAATTCTTAACCCCGTCCATCTTCGTTTCAAGCTCCGTTAATTCGTGATAATGGGTAGCAAATAACGTTTTTGCTTGAATTTTTTCCGTTAAAAACTCGATAACCGACCACGCAATCGAAAGTCCGTCGTAAGTGCTCGTACCGCGTCCGACTTCGTCAAGGATTAAAAGACTGTCCTTTGTCGCGTGCAACAAAATAGTCGCAACTTCCGTCATTTCGACCATAAACGTACTTTGGTCAAAAATCAAATTATCGCTCGCGCCCACCCTTGTGAATATTCTATCCGTCAAAGGAATTTCAGCCGATTTTGCAGGCACGAAACAACCAATATGGGCCATTAATACAATCAACGCTACTTGGCGCATATAAGTACTTTTACCCGCCATATTCGGACCCGTAATAATAGCGCTACGATTATCGTGATTGTCAAGCAAAGCATCGTTAGGAACAAATCTTTCCTTAGATAAAGCTTCCACGACAGGATGACGGCCTTCGACGATGGATAACGTTTCGCCGGCAGGTAAAATTTTGGGCCTAACGTAACGGCGTTCTTTCGCAAGCGTCGCAAACGCAACCAAACAATCCAATAGCGAAAAGGCGTCGGAAATTTGTTTTAATACTTCAATATGGTCGCCTAAAACTTCTAAAAGACTTCCATAAATCGCACTTTCAAGTTTTAACGCTTTCTCTTCGCTCGTCAAAATCTTTTCTTCTAAAACCTTTAATTCTTCGGTAATATAACGCTCGCCGTTCGTCAAGGTTTGCTTTCTTATATATTCGGGCGGAGTTTGCTCTTTGAAAGAATTTGAAACTTCTATATAATAGCCAAAGACGCGGTTAAACCCGACTTTTAACGTCTTAATCCCCGTTCTTTCGCGCTCTCTTAACTCAAGTTCTTTTAAGATTTGCGTTCCGTTCGCCTTAATTGAACGAAGTTCGTCCAACTCGGCGTTAAATCCCGTTTTAATATATCCCCCGTCTTTCATAACGGCAGATGCATCAGGATTAATCGCTGCAGTCAACAAATTCGCCAACTCGTCCATATCGACGAGTTTATTTTCAATATCGCAAATAATCTTAGAAGAAAATCCGCTCATTTGAAATTTAACGCTCGGGATCGCGTGCAAGGAATTTGCAAGCGCCAAACAATCTTTAGGCGAGAAATTTCCATTGGATATTCTACCAGAAAGCCGACCAATATCGTAAACGTTTTTTAACGTATCCGCTATTCCTATTCTGGCAACGGACGCATTTACAAGTTCGGCTACGCCGTCTTGTCTATATTTGATTTCATCTTCATCACGCAACGGACTTAAAATCATTTGCGCCAACAATCTCGCGCCCATGCCCGTCGATGTTTTGTCCATTAACCATAAAAGCGAGCCGTACTTTTTATTTTCGGCATTATTACGCAACAATTCAAGATTTCTTACTGCGATACTGTCGAGTATCATCACTTTTTCACGATTCAATACTTTTACGGAACTAATATTAACGATGGAATGTTTTTGCGTTTCTCTTAAATATTCAATCAACGCGCCTGCCGCTGCAATACAATTCTCTTTACTCGCTATTCCGTAAGCAGTGAGAGAATGCGCTTTAAATTGCTCTAATAAATTCTTCTCCGCGTGTTTCACGTTAAACGCCCACGGCGCGTAACAAGAAAATTTAGGCAGTAATCCGTGTTTTATTTCCTTTACGTTCTTGGATGCTAAAAGCATTTCTTCGTTACAAATAATTTCGGCGGCGGATAATTTCATTAATTGTCCAATACAATTCTCAATCGCCAAGTCACCGATATATTCATCGACCAAAAATTCGCCCGTCGTGATATCCGCCCAAGCAAGCGCGTATCCGCTATCGCTCTTATAAGCGCAAGCTAAGTAATTATTTGATTTTTCGTCAAGCATATTCGCATCAATGACCGTACCCGCCGAAACCACGCGAACAACGTCCCGTTCAACCAAACCACGACCTGATTCGCTAGGGTCAGTCAACTGCTCGCAAATAGCAACCTTTTCGCCTACCGCTATCAATCGTTCGATATACATATCCGCCGCGTGATAAGGAATACCGCACATCGGCGCGCGTTCTTCCAAACCGCAATCACGTCCGGTTAAGGTTAATTCTAAAATTTTTGAAACACGAACTGCGTCGTCAAAAAACATTTCGTAAAAATCGCCCAAACGGTAGAAAAGTACACAGTCCGCGTATTTTTCTTTCATTTGCAAATAATGTTCCATCATTTTTGAAAGCGCCATAATTTACCTGCCATCTTCAAGTTATTCTTTCGTTTTAATTTAGCGAACGTTTTCCGCTTCACCGTAAAGAGAAATCCCGTTCGCTTTCGTAATTTTTAGCGTTACGAATTTTCCAATCACGTCTTTTTCAAACTTAAAATATCCCATGCGCCCGTATTCGTCGCGACCAAGATATAATCCTTTCTTCTCGTCGTAATCTTCGCAAAGAATTTCAATCGTTTTATTTAAATATTTCTCCGATTTTTGCCTAGTTAAAGAATTTACCAACTTCACAAGTCGCATAATTCTATTCTTTTGAATATCTTCTGAGATTTGGTTAGGCATCGTCGCCGCTTTCGTCCCCGTTCTCGGCGAATAAATAAAGGTAAACGCCGAAGCAAACCCGACTTCTTTAACAAGTTCTTCCGTTTGCAAATAATCTTCTTCCGTTTCGCCCGGAAAACCTACGATAATATCCGTCGTTAGCTCTGCGTCGGGAAAGTAAGAGCGGAGCATTTTCACTTCTTCAAGATATTTTTCTCTTGTATAACGCCTATTCATTTCTTTTAAAACGGCGTTTGAGCCCGATTGAACGGGCAAATGCACAAGCCTACATATCTTCCTGTGTTTCGCCATTACTTTAACGACTTCTTCGTTAAAATCCTTAGGATGACTCGTCATAAACCGAACTCTAAAATCCCCTTGGATTGAAGCAACCATATCGAGAAGTTTTGCAAAATCTACGCTGTTGGTATTCCCGTCGTTCCCGTAAGAATTTACGTTCTGACCAAGCAAGGTAATTTCTCTATAACCTTCTTTAACGAGTTTTTCAACTTCCGCTACGATATTCTCCGGTTTTCTGGAGCGCTCGCGACCACGAACGTACGGAACGATACAATACGAACAAAAATTATTGCATCCGTACATAATATTTACCCAAGCATTTGGATAACTTGTTCTATACGCGCCGTCAAACTCAATAATCTCGCCTTCTTTTTCTCGAATCTCTACAACGCGTTTTTTTCCTTGCTTTTTCAATAAAATCAAACGCTCCAATTCTTCTAAATTAAGCGTTCCGAACATTATATCGATGAACGGGAATTTTTGTTTTAAAATCTCCGTTTTTCCCTTCTCTTGCGTCATACAACCGCCGACCGCAATAATTAATTCGGGCTTTTCTTTTTTAAGTTTTTTTAACGCACCGATATTCCCAAACGCGTGATTCTCGGCGTTTTCACGGATACAACAGGTATTAAAAAGAATTAAATCAGCATCGTTTAGCGTTGAAGTTTCAACGTAACCAAGCTTTCGAAGAATCCCTGCCATTTTTTCCGATTCGTGCACGTTCATTTGACAACCGTACGTAACGATATGATATTTCAATTCCATAAAAAACCTTAACGAATAGTTCTTCCTTTTTTTCGATAATATTAGACTTTATCATTATACACTTTTTTATCTTTTTTTTCAAGTCTTTAAAGGGGGTTATACCCCCTTTATTTTTCCGCTCTCATAAATTTAAAAAATTCGCAAATACTTTTTATAATGAGATTATTAAAAAAACTTCTAAAAATTTTATTACTTTTATTTTTACTACTCACGTTTTTCTTTTTCGGATATTATCTTTCCGTCACGAAAGACATAGTTTTAATTCCCGAAAAGCTTACGTTGTACGAAAATTCAGTTACTTTATTCGACCAAGACGGGAAAGAAATTTCTTCCGTTGCTTATTCAAAAGAAACGGAAACGTTCGAGAATTTTACAGCGCATACTAAAAACGCGTTCGTAGCCGTAGAAGACAAACGTTTCTATTCTCACCACGGTTTTGATTAT
This sequence comes from Clostridiales bacterium, assembly GCA_015055865.1. Lineage (GTDB taxonomy): Bacteria > Bacillota > Clostridia > Christensenellales > Borkfalkiaceae > Scatosoma. The sequence goes on from SVHK01000039.1 coordinate 8,571, forward strand.
AAACGTATTTTAAAAGCCATTTTGCAAAATGCAAAAAGCCGTTCTTTTAAAGAAGGCGCGTCCACGATTTCGCAACAACTTATTAAAAATACCCACCTTTCTCAACAAAAAACAATTAAGCGAAAACTCCAAGAAGTAAAACTTACTTACCGTTTGGAAAAAGAGTATTCAAAAAACGAAATCCTTGAAAAATATTTAAACACTATTTATTTCGGACACAGTTGTTTTGGTATCGTATCGGCGTCAAATTATTATTTTGATAAAAAACCAAATGAACTTTCGCTCTCCGAGTCTGCTATTTTAGCCGGCTTAGTTAAATCACCCAACAATTATTCGCCTTTTAAAAATGCGGAAAAATGTCTTAAGCGTAGAAATTTGGTGTTATCAATTATGGAAAAAGACGGTTTTATTACCGCGCAAGAAAAGCAACAAGCCCTTAACGAGCCTTTGCCTATCGAATCCAATTCCAAGCAAAGGAACCAATCGTACGCCGTCGCCGTTTTCGACGAACTTGAAAGAATTGCCGACGAAAACAATTTTACAATCGGCGGAAAAATAAACGTTCACACCTATTTGCAATCAAACGTACAAAATACTTTGGAAAATTTAACGAAAGGCATTGATTGCGACGTAGCTATTAGCGTATTAAACAATGCTGAACAAGGCGTGAAAGCCTATTATTCTTCCGTAAAAAATATCCGTCGCCAACCCGCGTCGGTTATCAAACCGCTACTTGTTTACGCGCCCGCACTTGAAGAAAATTTACTTTCCCCCGCGACGCCTATTTTAGATGAAAAAATAGACTTTTCCGATTATTCTCCTAAAAATCACGACGGAAAATATCGCGGATACGTCAGCGCAAGAGAATGTATTTCAAAAAGCTTAAATATCCCAGCCGTAAAAACGCTAAACGCTTTAGGGATTGAAAAAGCAGTAAATTACGCCGAAAAAATGAATCTTAAAATTGAAAAAGACGACTATTCATTAGCGTTAGCACTTGGCGGAATGAGTCATGGTTTTACTTTAAACGAATTGGTTGGAGCTTATTCTACTTTCGCAAATAAAGGCGAATTTGAACAGCCTTGTTTTATTAGAAAAATTACCATAGATAACGCGAACGTTTATGAAAGAAACCGTACAAAAGAAAAAGTATTTTCCGAAACCACTTCTTATCTTTTAACGGACACGTTAAAAACTTGCGCTAAAGAAGGGACGGCTAAAAAATTGAGCGCTTTGCCCTTCGACGTCGCAGGTAAAACGGGAACGAACGGAACTGAAAAAGGGAATCTTGACGCTTACGCTCTTTCGTATACTCTTTTTGACACCGTGGGCGTTTGGCTTGGGAACGACGACAATGCACCGATTCCCTATTCAGGAGGAAGCCTGCCTTGTAATCTATCCTTTGACATTCATCAATATTTAAAAAACGATTACGAGAAAAAGAATCTAAGTATCCCTAATTTTGAAAAACCTTCTAATATAGAAAAAATAGCGATTGATAAAATAGAATACGAAAAAAATAAGACGCTCGCTTTAGCCGACGATATTGCGCCTGAAGAATATAAAATTTACGAACTTTTTAAAAAAGACGCTATCCCTATAAAAAAAGCGAACCACTTTTCTAAACCAAGTATTCCAACCCCTACCATTCAAGTAAATAACCACGTTTCCACTATTACGTTTGACGTAAAAACCCCAAGCTTTTACCGCATAAAAATAGAAAAAAACTACTATGCGTCACATAATTCCTATGCGTCACATAGCACCGTGTACGACGGCGTAGTAAAACAAACCGTTATTGATGAAATGGACGATAAGCATAGCTATGTTTACGTTATAACGCCTTATTATAAGGAAAATAAAGGAGTTTCGATTTATTTACCCGTCATTTCGGGCAACTGCACTATCCCTATTAATCCTACAATTCCCCCTGATATCTCTTCAAAAGATTGGTGGAATTATTAAAAATAAAAAACTCGACTTAAAACGTCGAGTTTTTTATTTAATGCTATATTAAATTATAACAACACCAACAAATTAGAAGCTACTACGATTAAGACAAGCGCAATCGGATAAGTAGCCGCGTAAGCGGAAGCAACGTCGTCAGTACCAGCAACAGAAATCAACGAACCAAGAGCCGGCGTACTAGTCATACCACCCGTAATCGAACCAAGGCTATTTAAAA
>SVHK01000007.1 GCA_015055865.1 Clostridiales bacterium
GGCTGCCTGAGATTGTTTTGCGGTTGGCAAACCTTTCAATGAGCCTTAAGGCTCCGCTAGTATTATGCCCTTGAAGGGCCAGTGCATACCACCAGTTTAACTGGTGGTTTTGATTTTTATAATTAAATTTTTTTAGCGAACTCTACCGATTAAATAATCAACGGAGCAATCAAGTGCGTTGGCTATTCGTACTAAGCTTTCAAGCAACGGGAAACTTTTTCCGCTCGTCCATTTATACATAACGGACGTAGACGCCTCAAGCCGTAAACGTAATTGGTTTTGGCTCATTTTCTTTTCTTTCAATATCGCGCGTAATCGTTCGTGAAAAGGTAAAACGGGGTGTAGAATTTCGTTGGGTGGAAATTCTACTAAACCAAGTAAATAATCCGCCGAACAGTTAAAATGATATAACAGTTTAACAAAATTTTCAAAGTTCGGCAAATGGGCGTCCGACAAATATTGGTAAATATTTGCAATGGGAATAGTGGTTTCAATAGCTAATTGCTCTGGTTTTAAATTGTGCTCTTCTATAAGTTCTTTCAATATTTCAGGCAGTTTTATTGCATTCGACATTTTTCACCAAACAAAGACATTTTTCTACAATATATGCTACTCTCAATTTGATAAAAAGAGTTGCAATTATGACCTTGGGAGTGATATAATAGTATTACGATATATCGAGAAAATAATACAAAGGAGAAAAACTATGAAAATTGAAAGAAATGAATTGTTAAAGCAAATGAAAATTGTTTTTGCGGACGAATTCGTTGCAAACGTTGAAGTAGTCGGCGAAGAAATCGTACTTTCTTTTAACGACGAACAAAAGTTTTCAGTTGCGGTAAAAGAGTTATAAGAAAAACAGCGCTCCGCTTGAGAAAGCGGAGCGTTAGTTTTTATGATAAACAGTGAAAAATAAGCAAAAAATTTTATTTTTTTCGTTTGAGCGTTTGTCAAATTCTATTCGTTTGTGTTATAATAAATAAAGAATAAAAAAGGAATGAATAATATGGCTATTCGAATTGGTATTTACGGTTATGGAAATCTCGGTCGTGGGGTGGAACTTGCCGTTAAACAACGCAAAGATATGGAAGTGGTCGGCGTGTTTACCCGTCGCGACCCGAACACCGTTCAAACGTACGGCGCGCCCGTATTTTTTACGGACGACGCGCTCAAAATGACGGATAAAATCGACGTGATGATTTTATGTGGCGGTAGTTCCACCGATTTGCCCAAACAAACCCCGTTTTTGGCGGAATATTTTAACGTGGTGGACAGTTTTGATACGCACGCAAAAATCCCCGAACACTTTAAAAACGTGGACGAACAGGCGAAAAAAGGGGGTAAAACCGCTTTAATTTCCGTCGGTTGGGACCCTGGAACGTTTTCGCTTGCAAGATTGTACGCAGGCGCGTTTTTACCCGACGGAAAGGATTATACCTTTTGGGGTAAGGGCGTAAGTCAAGGACATTCGGACGCGATTAGAAGAATTGACGGCGTACAAGACGCAAAACAATATACGATTCCCGTAGAAAGCGCGGTGGAATTGGTGCGTACGGGCAAAAATCCCGACCTTACCACGCGCGAAAAACACGAACGCGAATGTTTCGTCGTGGCGAAAGACGGCGCGGATAAGGAACGCATTGAAAGAGAAATCAAGACGATGCCCAATTACTTTGCCGATTACAATACGACGGTGCATTTTATTCCGCAGGAAGAATTAAACGAAAAGCACGGCGGACTTCCGCACGGCGGTGTGGTTATTCGCACGGGCGCAACGGGTGAGAAGAACGAGAATAAACACGTAATCGAGTATTCTTTAAAGCTTGACTCCAACTCCGAATTTACTTCGTCCGTACTCGTTACTTTCGCAAGAGCGTTGTATAGAATGAACGCGGACGGGGTCGTTGGTTGCAAGACGGTGTTTGACGTACCGCCCATTTATCTTTCGGATAAATCGAGAGAAGAAGTAATCGCAAGCTTGCTTTAAAATTATGAAAAATTATCTTTTAAATAAAAACGTCGTATTGACGGGCGCGTCGAGTGGCATTGGAAAAGAGATGAGTAAAATGCTCGTCCAAAATTACGGCGTGAAAGTAATCGGCGTGGGTAGATCGGAAGAAAAACTTTTCGCGTTAAAAGAAGAACTTGGCGAAAATTTTACCTATTATCCTTTTGACGTTTCAAATAAAGAAAATTGGGAAATTTTTGCAACGCAACTTAAAACGGACGGGGTACGTCCTGATTTATTAATCAATAACGCCGGCGCGTTTCCGCAGTTTTCCACCTTTCAAAAAGCGAAATCGGAAACGGTGGAACGCATTTTGGAAAACAATTTTTTATCGTCCGTGTACGGCGTGGAAACGCTTATGCCGTTATTGGGCAAAAACGGTGGGATAGTCAATATTTGTTCTTCGTCCGCGCTTTGCTCGGTGGTGGGTACGAGCGCGTATTCGGCGAGCAAGTCCGCAATGAAAGGCTTTACCGAATGCTTGATGATGGAAGAATCGAACCGCTACGTGGGGATAATTTTTCCCGGTACGACTTCGACCGAATTATTTAGAAACGACGATAACACGAAAAACAGCGCGTTGGATATGGTCGCGATGAAACCGCAAAAAATGGCGAAGAAAATCCTTAAAAAAATCGAAAAACGTAAGAAACGCGCAGTTGTGGGTTGGGACGCGAAAGCAATGAATTTAACGGCGAAGCTCGCACCTGTGTGGGGGTTAAAAATCATTTGTTGGGTGATGAGAAAATCAAAATCAAAAGTATTTGAAAGAGTATTTGAAGAATAATAAAAAAGGTCGTAGGAAAACTACGACCTTTTGCTATAAAGTAAAACACTTGACAAAATATATGTGTTTGTGTATAATAATAATATCATTAATAAGGAGATGGGTTAATATGAAGAAAATTTTAAGTGTTTTTGTTACAGTAATTATGGCTTTTATGTGTATAACAATAAGTGGTTGTGACTCTAAAGGGGATACAAATAAATTCGTAGGTAATTATGTGTCTGTTTTCGTTGATTCTCAAAACGACTATAATTCGTCTGACTATTGGTTAAAAATCAATTCGGATAATACTTTTTCTTTAGGCGGTCGTATAAATTATCAAGGCACGTGGAAATCCTATACGATATCTGGAAAGACTCAACTTCTTTGTATGGCTGATGATAGCTATATTTATAATGCGACATACCCATATGCATGGAATCCTTATTTTACTCTTGTTTTTTTAGATGACGGAACCCTTATGGCAACGAGTGGAATGACAAACAATATGTCAGGTGTTGTGTCTGCTTTCGGTTCATCGGTCACGACCGTAACGTTAGTCTTATTTGAAAAAGAGTAAAGTGAAACATAAATATCAACAAGTGTTTAGAAATTTGATTAATGAATGGAATGCTTAATACTATGTAAGTATTGTTGCGTATTATAAATTAATAAATCAAGGAGTATCGATGAAAACAATAAAAAGGCCGTAGGAAAACTACGACCTTTTGCGTTTTGTATAAGAAAAATTAATCCATTAAGAGTGCGGCTGCGCCGAGAAGACCTGCGCCGTTGCCAAGCTGAGCAATAACGACGGGGACTTGCGGACCTTTGTCGCCTGCGTAGAGTTCTTCGTTTAAGAGTTTTTGAACGGGTTTTAAAAGGTTGTCGCCTTGCGCGCAAACGCCACCGCCGAGAATAATCGCTTGGGGGCGGAACACGTTTGCAAAATTCGTCAAACCGCAAGCCAAGTGTTTGATATAACTATCGACGACGGCTTTTGCGGATTCGTCCGTATCGTAATAATCAAACGAAGTTTTGCCCGTAACTTTATCGAGCGAGCCGATTTCCCACATTTTGCTTTGTTTGTTGTTTTCCATCGCGCGTTTTGTATCGCGGATTAGCGCGGTTGCGGACGCGTAAGTTTCCAAGCAACCCTTTCTACCGCACGAGCAAGGCTCGCCGTCGAGAACGATAACGCTATGTCCAAGCTCCGCGCCTGCCGATTGGTTGCCTTCAACGAGTTTGCCGTCTACGACGATACCACCGCCAACGCCCGTACCGAGCGTAATCATAATCGCGTCGCTTAAATTTTTTGCTACGCCGAATTTGACTTCGCCAAGCGCCGCTACGTTCGCGTCGTTTGCGATTTTGACGGGTAAGCCGACGAGTTGTGATACGCTTGACGCGACGTCGAAATAACGCCAATTTAAGTTGTTGGAAAAAATAACTACGCCCGTTTTACTGTCAATCATACCCGGCGCGCCCATACCGATACCGACGACGTCCGTCACGGTAAGATTGGCTTTCTCAATCAAAGAAAGAGCCAAAGCGGATATATTTTGAGCGACTTTATCTTGACCTAAATTCGATTGGGTAGGGGTTTTGTCCGATACGAGTACGTTGCCGTCCCTATCGACGATACCCCCCTTAATGAAAGTACCGCCAAGGTCGATTCCGACGTAGTATTTATTTTTATTATCCATAAGTTTAACTCCTTTAGTAGGGAACAGGTACGAAATTACCTGATTATTTTTATTATATAAGATACTCAAAAGTTTGTCAAGTTTGTAGGCGATGAAAAAAATATAAAAATTGTAAAAAAAATTTCAAATAAAAAAGGATTTTAGCTTTCGAGCGTCGAATATATTTATATGATAAATATATTTTGGGGAAAATAAAAAGAAAAGGAGAAAAGCGAATGATAGATTTTTCTAAATACGCCACGGTTAGAGAACGCATTTACGCGCAAGAAGAACTGTTTTTGTCCGCTTACGCAAAAAAGTCGGGCGAATCGCAAGGCAGAAGTAGAGAAGAAAAGCTCTGCGATTTCCGTACTCCTTTTCAGCGGGATAGAGATAGGATTATTTACTCTAATTCGTTCAAGCGGTTAAAGAATAAAACGCAAGTCTTTTTCGCGCCTGAAGGCGACCATTACGTTACCCGTTTAACGCATACGTTCGACGTAGCGCAAATCGCTCGTTCGATTGCCCGTTCACTCGCTTTAAACGAAGATTTAGCGGAAGCGATTGCGCTCGGACACGATTTAGGGCATACTCCGTTCGGGCACGTCGGCGAAAGAGTACTTGATAAGCTCGCGCCCTGTAAGTTTAAACACAACGAACAGTCGTTGCGAGTCGTGGACGTGATTGAAAAGAACGGAAAGGGTTTGAATTTGACGGTAGAAGTGCGCGACGGGATTTTACAGCATAAGAGTAGCGGTAAACCAATGACGCTTGAAGGCGTGGCGGTGTCGCTGGCGGATAGAATCGCGTATATCAATCACGATATTGAAGACGCGATGCGCGCAGGGATTTTAAAAGCGGAAGATTTGCCAAAAGACGCCGTGGAAACGCTCGGTTCGATTACCAAAGAGCGCATCAATACCGCTATTACCGATATTTACGAAAATTCCAAAGGTAAGAACGAAGTCCGTATGTCGAGCGAAGTGGAGAAAGCGACGGCAAAACTTAGAGCGTTTATGTTCGAAAGAGTTTACGAGCTGGCGAATAAGTCCATTCAAGATAGAGCGGAACGGTTGTTGACGAGATTGTTTGAGTATTTTATGAAAAACTTAGACGCTTTGCCTGCGCCTTACGATAAGCTTTTGGACAGCTATCCTGCGGATAGGGTCGTTTGCGATTACGTATCCGGTATGACGGACAAATACGCGATTAGCGTTTTCGAACGGTTGTTTATCCCGACGACCTTCTCGCTTGCGGAGGTGGGGATATGAGCGTAAAAGGGCGTGGATTAGACCCCCGCTTTATGCAGGAATTGAAGTTTAAAAACAATATCGTGGACGTGATTGGCGGTTACGCTTCGCTCGATAGAAAGGGGAATACGCATTGGGCGTGTTGTCCGTTCCATCACGAAAAGACGGCGTCTTTCGCCGTGAACGAATCGGAACAGTTTTATCATTGTTTCGGTTGCGGTGCGTCCGGCGACGTCGTGAAGTTCGTACAAGAAATTGAATCGACGGATTTTATGGGCGCGGTACGGATTTTGGCGTCGCGCGCGAAAATGGAAGTACCCGAAAGCAATTTTGATACAGAACAAGCCGTACTTGCGAAGAAAAAACGCGACCAAATGGCGGCAATTATGCTCGATACCGCAAAGTTCTATTTGAGTAATTTGTATAGCGGAGATAAACGCGCCGACGCGCATTTACAGTATATTTCAAATCGTAAACTTACGCCGACGACGGTAAAACGGTTTGGGATTGGCGCATCGCTCGATTTCTTTTCTTTACCCGATTATTTGGCGGGGAAAGGGTATTCAAGAGAAAACCTTTTGGATACGGGCGTACTGACGGAAACGAAAAACGGGAAACTCGTCGATTCGCAGGGCGGTAGATTGATATTTCCGATTATCAACGCGATGGACGAAGTCGTTGCGTTTGGCGGTAGGTTGCTTGAAAAGGCGGATTTTGCGAAGTATAAAAATACCAAAGAAACGGTTCTTTTCAATAAGAGCAAAACTCTTTATAATATCAACCTGTTGAAAAAGCTCAAGCGTGAGCAAACTATCAAGGACGTCATTTTCGTCGAAGGGTATATGGATACCATTTCCTTATATCAAGCAGGGTTTAAAAACGTAGTCGCGTCTATGGGTACTGCGCTTACCAAGGAGCAGGCTCGGCTTGTGAAACGGTATTCGGATAACGTGCTCATTAGCTACGACGGGGATTTTGCAGGGCAAAAAAATACCTTGCGCGGGCTTGAAATTTTAAAATCGGAAGGGCTAAACGTTCGCGTCGTACCCTTACCCGAAGGCGCGGACCCCGACGACGTGGTCAAACAAGGCAAGGACGCTTATCAAAAATGTTTGGACGATGCGTTGCCGTTGATTGATTATAAATTGCTTTCGTTAGAGAAAAAGTACGACCTTTCAAGATTGGAAGAAAAAAGAAAGTATTTGAAAGAGGCGTTGAAAATCGTCAAAGAGGCGGAGAGTGAGAGCGTTAAAGAAGAACTCTTGAAAGGGCTTCGGGAAAAGACGGGGATTACCTATCAATCGCTGGAAAGGGACTTAAATAGTATCAAAAAAGACGAAAAAAAGGAAACTGTGGAAATCGTCGTGCCGGATATTAGGGAAACGAGCGGAGAACTGTCCGTGACCGATAAGGCGGCGCGGTTCGTTTTAGCGGCGAAACTCTTTTCACAAAAGTATGCAAAAGACTTTGATTTAAGTACGATTGACTTTTCGTCGTCCGTGCATAAAATTATTGCGGAATACGTCGTTGAACGGGAACGCGAAAACGAACGTATTCGGCCGAGCGAGTTGTTTGAGATTTTGGACGAGAGCTGTCCTGAATTTAACGAAATTCTTGATTTGAATTACGAGGACAAGCTTTCGGGCGAAGTCGGGGAGAAGTTCTTTCTTGATAGCGTAAAAATTTTGCAAAAGCAGGATTTGGAAAGAAAAATCGAGAGTATGAACTTAGCGTACCGCGACGAAACGGACGCGGAAAAGCGGAAAGAGTTAGCCAAACAAATTTCAGAATTGATTTTAAAGAACAAAAAGCTAAAATAGAGAAACCCGTTTGAAATAAAGGGTTTTTGTGAATAATAAAACGGAAGAATACGGCGAAAGCCGTTGGGATTAAACGGAGGATAAAAAATGAACGAATCCGAACAAAAAGTAAACGAGATTCTTGGTGGTATCATAAATACCTACAGAATGAAGGGCAGTATTTCCACGAACGCGCTTTGCGACGTTTTGGAAAAGTTCAACATCAACGCTGAACAGATGGATTATATGTATAAAGCCATCGGCGAGGCGGGGATTCAAATTGTTGACGAGGACGAAAGAGAACGTCAACTGTTTGAACAGGCGTTATCCGATATTGGCTTGGACGACCCGGTCAAGATGTATTTGAAGGATATCGGTAGAGTCCCCTTGCTTTCGGGCGACGATGAAATCGAATTGGCTCGATTGATGCAAGAGGGAGACGAAATGGCGAAAAAACGTCTTTCTGAAGCCAATTTGCGTTTGGTCGTTTCCATTGCGAAGCGGTACGTAGGACGGGGTATGCTTTTCCTTGACCTTATTCAAGAAGGGAATCTCGGTTTGATGAAAGCAGTAGAAAAATTCGATTATCAACGCGGTTTCAAGTTTTCAACGTACGCGACTTGGTGGATACGTCAATCCATTACTCGCGCAATTGCAGACCAAGCGAGAACGATTCGTATTCCCGTGCACATGGTTGAAACGATTAATAAGCTCACGAGAGTGCAAAGAGTTTTGTTGCAAGAGCTTGGCAGAGAGCCTATCCCTGCGGAAATTGCGGAGAAAATGGGTGTATCGGAAGAAAGAGTTATTGAAATTCAAAAGATAGCGCAAGACCCCGTATCGCTTGAAACGCCTATCGGCGAAGAAGAAGATAGCCACTTAGGCGATTTCATCGAAGACGAAAAGACTATGACGCCGAGCGATAACGTGAACGTAACTATTTTGAAAGAACAACTTCTTCGCGTGCTCGATAGTCTTACGCCCCGTGAACAAAAGGTTGTTCGGCTCCGTTACGGTTTGGACGACGGAAAACCCAGAACGCTTGAAGAAGTCGGTAAGGAATTTAACGTTACGAGAGAACGTATTCGTCAAATCGAAGCGAAAGCGCTTAGAAAGCTTCGTCACCCGTCGCGCAGTAAAAAGCTTAAGGATTTCATTGAATAATGGGTTACTCTAAACGCATCGATACCCTGTGTTCGCTTTTAAAAAAGACGACGAGTTTTGCGGACGTGGGGTGCGACCACGGGTATTGCTCTAAATATATGCTTGAAAACGGGCTGTGCGAGTTCGCTATTCTTTCCGATATAAGCAAAGGAAGTTTGCAAAAGGCGGAAACGCTTTTAAACGAGTATATCGTTCAAGGCAAGGCGAAAGCGGTGCTGGGAAACGGATTTTTCGGCGTGCCCAAAGATACGAAAGAAGTGCTAATCGCCGGTATGGGCGGAGAAGAAATCGTAGCGATTGTATCGCACGAAAAATATGGATTTATCCCCGAAAATTTCGTGTTTCAACCGATGCTTAACCCCGAAAAGCTCCGCGCGTATTTGCTTGAAAACGGTGGATATATCGAAAAGGATTATACCTTTTTAGCGGACGGGAAATTTTACGACGTTATCGTCGGTAGAAAGCGGACCGTTGAAGAAAAACAAAGTTATACCGAATGGGAAATAGAGTTCGGTCGTGATAATTTGAAAGAGAGGGGAGAGGATTTTTTAAAGAGAATTTCCCGTCGGTTAAAGGATACGCAAAGCTTTTTACAAAGAGAAAATCTGCAAGATAAAAGCCGTGTAGAATTGTTGCAACGAAAATATCGGTTGGAAAGGGTATTGAACGATGAAATTGTGTGAGATTTATAAAATAGCCGACGAGATAGCTCCGAAAAAGTTGAGCGACGAATATTGCGAAAAGTACGGCGCGTACGATAATAGCGGTATTATCGTGAATACGGGCGAAGAAATTGAGAGAATACTCTTTTCTTTGGATTTAACGGATAAGGTCGTTGAAAGAGCGATTTTAACGGGTGCGAAATTAATCGTTACGCATCATCCTGCTATTTACGGTAAAATCTCCTGCCTTTCCGTTTTCGATAATTTGGGCTCAAAACTGACGAAGTGTATTCAAAACGGTATCTCCGTTCTTTCGATGCACTTAAATCTCGATTGCGCAAAAGGTGGAATAGACGAGTGTTTAGCAGACGGCGTAAAAATAGCGTCGGGTATTGGGAATACGCTTGATTTAGGGGCTAGTGCGATAATGCACGAGTTGAGCGTTGGCGGTTACGGTCGGGTTTACGGCGTAAAAACGACGAGCGCGGAAGCGCTTAAAAACGAATTGAATAAAGTTTTTAAAACGCAAAGGACGCTCGTTTATAAAGAAGATAAAAAGATTGAGAGAATCGCGAGTTTTTGCGGTTCGGGTTGCGACGAAAAAGGGATTGCGTTTGCGCTTAAAAACGGCGCGGACGCGGTGGTTTCGTCCGATTTCAAGCATCACGTTATCGCGTTGGCGCTTGAGAACGACTTAGCGGTAATTTCGTTGACGCATTACGCGTCCGAACGTTACGGATTTGAAAAATATTATGAAAAAATTAGTCGGCAGGTGGAAATTCCTTGTGAATTTTTCAAGGACGAAACCCTGCTTTGACGTAAGGAGATAGTTATGAACTTACAAGCAATGTTAAATTATCAGGAAACGGACAGAGAACTTTACGCGATTGAACGCGAACTTGCCGGTTCGGAAGAACGCAAGGAGTACGTAAAGTGGAAGAAGTTTTTAGAAAGCGCGCCCGAAAAGCTTGATTCGCTTGAAACGAAGGCGACTTCTTTAAAAGCCGAAGCGGACGGATTGGTCGAACAATACGAAAAGGCTGAAGAGTTTTTGAAAGAGTTCGGTTCGCTCGATGAATTGCTCGAAAGTGGCGCGGACGTTAGTTTCTATAAGAAAAAAGCGCAATCGGTTTTGGATAAACTTAAAAAGCTTAAAGCGGAATTGAGCGCTTTGACGGCGAATATTAACGCGACGAACGAAGAATATCAAAAACTTAAAAAACAAGTTATCGCAGCGCAAAAAAATTACCGCGACGCGTCTGAAAAATACGCTTCGATAAAAGCGACGAAAGAGGAAGCGAGAAAAACAATCGAAGCAAAGCTTTCCGTTATTGCAAAAGACATTGACGCGGAAATGATGGAAAAATATAAAAATAAACGCAAGGAGAGAATTTTCCCCGTTATCGGAAAACTCTTCGATAAACGTTGTCCATTCTGTAGTATGGAACCGCCGATTGCGGCACGAAATAAGTTGACTGGCGGTGGTACGATAGAATGTGATAGTTGTCATCGTATTATCTATCAAGATTAACGAACAATTTCGAGTTTTTAAGCATACGATAAGGTATGCAAAAAACTATCGCAAAAATTAATTTAAAAGCCATTAAAAACAATGCGGAAGCGTTTAAATCGCTGACGGGGAAGAAATTGTGCGCGGTCGTGAAAGCGAACGCTTACGGACACGGCGCTATTGCTACGGCAAACGTGCTTGAAAGCGTTGCGGACTTTTTCGCCGTCGCGCTCATCGAAGAAGGACTTGAAATTCGTCAAGCCGTTTGCGATAAAGAGATTTTAGTCTTGACTCCGCCAACGCATACGAGCGAAGTCGTTTATCTTTTCGACGAACGGTTTATTGCGAGCGTCGGAGATTTGAAAACGGCAAAGTTAATAGAACGCGTGGCTTTTTTAAGAAAAAAGAAAATAAAAGTACATTTAAAAATAAATACGGGAATGAACCGTTACGGGGCGAGCTTGTTTGAGATAGGAAAGATATGTAAATTTCTTTCTCAAAGCGAATACGTTTTGGTAACGGGCGCGTATTCGCATTTATACTGCTCGGACGAAAAAACCGCGCGAGCACAACGAGAGATTTTTCTGCGCGCAAAAAAAATTTGCGAACGATATTATCAAAATTTAACTTTTCATTTATCCGCCACTTACGGTTGTTTGCTTGGAAGCGATTTCCATTTCGACGCCGTAAGAGTCGGGTTAGGGTTATACGGGTATTTACCGTGCGGATTGACGGGCGAAGTCAGTGCCAGAGCGAATGAATTGCACTTGCAAAAAGCGATGAAAGTTTACGCGAAAATAATCAGTTCAAAGCGGTATGCGTTCGGCGGATTAGGGTACGGGAAAGATTTTACCGGCGAAGTGGAAAAGGGGAAAGAAATACACCTTTTACGCGTAGGTTACGCCGACGGGTTTTTAAGGCGAAAATATAACGGAACGCTCGGCGCGAAAGAGAATACTTCTCCGCTTTGTATGGACGCGTGTTTGCGGTTTGGTAGAAAGCAACGGGGCAGGTACGTTTGCATTTTAGCGGATGCGGAAAAAACAGCTAAGGAAACGGGTACGATAGCCTACGAAGTTTTGTGCAAAGCGACTGCTCGGGCTAATTTTGAGTTTTTATACGAATAGAAAAAAGGTTTTACGAAAAAGATTAATGTAAAACTACGGGAGTTATAATGAATAAAGTAAAGGAAGTTCTTAAAAGAATTGGGGAATACGTTTGGGAGTGTTTTAAGGGCTCGTTTATGTCGGGATTTACATACGTGCTTGCGAGCATGATTTTGTTGATGCTGACTATAAAAGACGGCGCGAAATATTCCGAACAAATGACTTGGTGCGTCGTTGTTATCGTGTTGGCGCTCGCGTATAACGGGTTGCTTACTTGGAATTACGGCTCAACGAATTTTGAAATGCTCGTATCGGGGAATATGAAACGTATGTCTATGGAGAAGTTTGGCACGGAATACAAAATTTCTTCGCATAAATACGTAAAAGAATATCGAATTTGGAAAGGTTTTGCAATGGGCGCGTTTTGCGTCGTTATTCCCTTGATCGTGGCGCTCTTTTTCGGCGCGAACGCAGAAGAAATTAACCGTGTTGCGCTTGGCGAAGGTACGATGGACAAAGGTAAAGGTATTGCCGTATTAATCGGATTATTCTTTAGCGGTTGGACGATTTTGCCGTTCTATTGTATGAATATGGCAGGGTTGACGGTTAGTTATTATTTTTCGCTTTTGATTGCGGTGTTACCCGTTTTCGTTTCCGGCGGAACGTATATTTGGGGCGCGTACGCAAAGCGCGCTAAAAATATCCGCGCGCAAGAATTAGCGGATAGAGCGATGCAAGCAGAGGCGAATAAGCCGAAGAAAATAAATTACGGCGGTTTGCCTGGCACGAAACCTAAAAAGAGAAAATAACGGAGAAAGACGGTGCGTATTATCGGTGGAAAATTTAGAAGTCGCGTTCTTGCAGAGTTTAAAGGGGACGCCGTCCGTCCGACTTCGGATAGGGCGAAAGAATCTCTTTTTAATATTCTTGCTTTAAAAATCCGCGGAGCAAGGGCGTTGGATTTGTTTTGCGGTAGCGGTTCGCTTGGCTTGGAATGTTTATCGCGCGACGCGCAAGAAGTTGTCTTTAACGATTTGTCTAAGGACAGTTTGGCGATACTTAAAAAGAATTTATCCGCTTTAAAGATACCCGTAGGACAAGCGAAGATTTTTAATTACGATTATTCCGTTTGTTTGGACGCGGTGAAAGGGGAGTTTGATTTGATTTTTCTCGACCCCCCGTATCATTTGGACGTAGGAGTTTTGGCGCTTGAAAAAATTGTAAAGAAAGGTCTTTTATCCAATGACGGCGTTGCGATTTACGAACGGGACAGGGCGTTTGAAGGAAAGATTGACGGCTTGGAAAAATACGATGAAAGAAAGTACGGGAAAGCCTATTTGACCTTTTTTAGAAAGGAGAATTAAAAATGAACGAACGAAAAAAATGCGTGTTTTCGGGTACGTTTGACCCGCCTACGCTTGGTCATAAAGCGGTTATAGAAAGCGCGCTTAACATTTTCGACGAAGTGGTCGTTGCCATAATGCTCAATCCGCAAAAAACGCCGTATTTCACGAACGAAGAACGTTTGGAAATGTTGAAACTGACTTGTCCAAGCGATAGGGTTAGGGTGGAGCTTTTTGGCGGTACGGTAGCAGAGTTGTTGGAAAAGGAAAAGACGAACGTTTACGTACGCGGTATTCGTAATACGATTGATTTTGAGTACGAAAACGCTAACTATTTCGCAACGAAAAAGTTGAAAAGCGACGTCGTACCCGTGTATTTGCCTTGTCCGCAGGAACTTTTGCACGTTTCGTCGTCAATAGTGAAAAATTCGTTGCGCTTTGGAACGCCTATTTCGGAGTACGTAACGAAAGAAGTGGAAGATTTTATTTTACGAAAGAAGAGCTAAACGTTTTATGAAAGCGTAAAAGGAGAACGCTATGCTGGAAAAACAGTATCTACTGCCGAGCGCGGAAGAATTGAGAGAGTTGTTACCGATGGAAAAAGAATTGGTAACGCTCAAATCGATGCGAGATGAAGAAATAAAATCCGTCCTTTCAGGCAATAGCGAAAAATTGCTCGTTGTCGTCGGACCGTGTTCGGCGCACGATTTTTCCGCTACGCTCGAATATGCGGAACGGCTTGGGAATCTCAACGAAAAGGTAAAGGACAAGCTCGTGTTGTTGCCGAGAGTTTATACGAATAAGCCAAGAACGCTCGGCGTAGGCTATCAAGGTATGTTTTTACAACCTACACCCAACGGGGTGGCGGATATGTCGGAAGGACTTAAAACGGCAAGAAAATTGCATTTAGCCGTGCTCCGCGAAAGCGGTTTGAGTAGCGCGGACGAGTTGCTTTTTCCTGAAAACGTAGAATATTTTTCGGACGTGGTCGCTTATTATTCGGTGGGGGCAAGGAGTGTAGAAAATCCTTTGCACAGACAAACTGCGAGCGGTTTGGACGTTCCCGTGGGAATGAAAAATCCGATGAGCGGAAACTTGCTCGCGACGGTAAACGCCGTGTTTTCCGCGCAAAATTCGCAAATTTTTAAATTGGGGAACTATCAGGTTCGTTCGAGCGGTAATCCTTTCGCGCACGCTATACTTCGTGGCGGAGTGGACAAAGACGGCGCGGATAATGCTAATTACGACGAAAAAAGCGTGGAAAAAGTAGGGGAATTGTACGAAACGGTTAAGATTAAAAATCCGTCGGTTATTATCGACGCCAATCATTCGAATAGCGGTAAGAAGTTTAAAGAACAAATTCGCATCGTACAAGAAACTGCGGAAATACGTAAAAGGAATAAATCTTACGCGCGTTTGGTGAAAGGCGTTATGTTCGAAAGTTTTTTGGAAGAAGGGAATCAAGCAAAGGCGGAAAAGTACGGTTGCTCTATAACCGACCCGTGTTTGGGTTGGACGGATACCGAACGGTTGATTTTGGAACTTGCTGAAAGTTAAAATAAATTAGTGGGAGGGAGTATGCCAAGAAAAAGAAGATTGGGCTTTGCGTTAGGTAGCGGTGGCGCGCGTGGTGTGGCGCATATCGGTTTTTTACAAGCAATGGACGAAGCTAGGATAAAACCCGATTATATTAGCGGTTGTTCGATGGGTTCGGTCGTGGGTATGGCGTATTGTGCAGGCGTAACGCCGGCGGAGATGAAAGAAAGAGTGTTTTCTTTAAAAATGCTTGACTTAATCGAAGTTACTAAACGCCCCGGCGGATTGTTCGATACGCGAAAAATTCGGAATCTTTTAATGAAATACGTAGGCGATCCCGAGTTCAAGGACTTAAAAATTCCGTTCGTTTGCGTGGCGGTAGATTTACATTCCCAATCGGTGGTGGAGTTTAAAGAAGGAAACGTTATAGACGCGGTTATCGCGTCGTCAAGTATTCCTGGGATATTCAAACCGACGGAAAAGGAAGGAATGAGATTGATTGACGGGGGCGTGTTGGAGCGCGTACCCGTGAAAGCGTTGGCGCATATCGATAAAAGGAAAAAGAAAATCGTTGCCGTGGACGTTTTAGGGCAAAAACAATGCAGACCGAAATGCCCGAACGCAGTCGGTATGTTGTTGGACGTTTTCGATATTATGGATAATCATAGAACGAAAAGATGCAAAAACGACCACGAAAATCATATTGATTTGTGGTTAGAACCCGATTTGGGGCAGATGAGTCAATTTTCCCTAAAAGGTGTTAAGACGGCTTATGAAAAAGGTTACGAAATCGGAAAAGAGAACGCTAAAATAATAAAAGAGCTTATAACTTATTGATTTAAGACCGAAAAGGAAACTAAAATGGATTTGTTTGATTTTAACAACAACGAAGAAAGCGCAAAACCGCTCGCCGAGCGTATGCGCGCGAACAGTTTGGACGAGTTCATCGGGCAACGGCATATCGTTGCGGAAGGCTCGTTGCTTCGTCGCGCGATTGCTACCGATCGGTTGGGGAGTTGTATTTTTTACGGCCCGCCGGGTTGCGGTAAAACGACGCTTGCGAATATTATCGCGCTTGGCACGAACGGGGAGTTTATCAAGCTCAACGCTGTCAACGCGGGGGTAGCGGACGTGAAAAAAGCGGTCGATACGGCGCGGAATAATTTAAAAATGTTCGGAAAACGTACGTATCTGATGCTCGACGAATGCCATAGGTTTAATAAAACGCAAAGCGATTCGCTCTTGCCTGCGATAGAACAAGGTACGATTATTTTTATCGGTTCGACGACGGAAAACCCTTACGCGTCGATGACGCCAGCTATCGTATCCCGTTGTCGGGTTTTTGAGTTTAAACGCTTGACGCAGGAAGATTTGAAAGACGCTTTATATAAAGCGATTAAGAGCCGTCATAAGGGTTTGGGCAAGATGAACGTAGTGGCGGACGACGACGCGATTGAACATATCGCGCGTGTGGCTGGCGGAGATTTAAGAACTGCCTATAACGCGTTGGAGCTCGCCGCGTTGACTACTACGCCCGCTAACGACGGGAAAATCCGTATTACGCTTTCGGATGCGGAACAGTCTATCCAAAGAAAAGCGCTTTCTTATAATCAAGATACTTATTACGATTTCTTGTCCGCATTTTGCAAGTCGTTAAGGGGTAGCGACGCGAACGCCGCGCTCTATTACGCGTCAAGATTAATCGAAGGTGGATGCGACCCTATGTTGATTGCCCGTCGGCTCGTCGTTCATTCGGCGGAGGACGTGGGTATGGCAGACCCTAGGGCGTTGCAAATCGCGACTTCGGCGATGTACGCGCTTGAAAAAATCGGTGTACCCGAGGGAATGATTCCTTTGTCGGAAGCGATTATTTACGTTTGCGAAGCAGAGAAAAGTAACTCTGTCGTAACGGCTTTACATTCGGCGCAAGAAGACGCGAGAACGGTACGCGACGATGAGATTCCCCCGTATTTAAAAGATAATAGTTTTGGCGGAAAAGAAGACAAGGCGCAGTCTTTGAATTATAAATATCCGCATAATTACGGCGGATACGTAGAACAACAATACTTGCCTGATTCGCTTAAAAATAAGATTTATTATACGCCGAGCGATAACGGGTATGAAAAAGAAGTAAAGGAAATCCGTAAGAGAAAAGGCAAAAAGGATTAAAAGTCCGTTAAGGAGAAAAGGGTATGAAGTGTTTGTATTGCGAATGCACTGAAAGTAAGGTTATCGACTCGCGTTCGGCGGACGACGATAGAACGATAAGGAGACGGCGTGAATGTACGGCTTGCGGACGTAGGTTTACGACATACGAAACGATTGAAGTTTCGCCCGTACTCGTCGTTAAAAATAACGGGACGCGAGAATCCTTTAACGCGGAAAAGGTGAGAACGGGAATAATAAAGGCTTGTGAAAAACGTCCCGTATCCATCGCGACGATTGACGAGATTGTGCTTGATATTTCCAAGCAGGTATATAATAGTATGGACGGGGAAATTTCTTCGAAGAAAATAGGTGAAATGGTGATGGAACGCTTGAAAAAAACGGACGAAGTTTCTTACGTTCGCTATGCGTCCGTCTATCGTTCGTTTAAAGATATTTCGTCGTTTATGGCGGAATTAAAGAGTATGATGAAAGCGGATAAAGAGAAAAAATAGTGCGTTTTCAAGGGTGAAATTATGAAAAAGACCAAACTCGTAACCGTCGGGAACGTAAAAGTCGGCGGTGGGGAAAGAGTAAAAATTCAATCGATGACGACGACGAAAACGGCGGATATCGAAAAAACAGTCGAACAAATTCGCGAGCTTGAAAACGCAGGATGCGATATTATACGCGTCGCCGTTGCGGACGAACTTGACGCGGTTGCGCTTAAGCAAGTTAAAGACAAAATCAGTATTCCGCTTGTGGCGGATATACATTTTTCCGCAAAACTTGCCGTATTATCGATGGAAAACGGCGCGGATAAAATTCGGATTAACCCCGGTAATATTGGGGGAGAAAAAGAGATTAAATACGTCGCAGATTGTTTAAAAGAATACGGCTTACCCGTTCGCGTAGGCTCGAACACGGGTAGCATTGAGAAAGGTTTTTTGCAAAAGTACGGCAGAAGCGCGGAAGCGCTCGTAGAAAGCGCGCTGTATAACGTGGGATTGCTTGAAAAGTACGGTGTGGAAAATATCGTCGTTTCCGTAAAAGCGTCGAGCGTGCCGATGACGGTAAACGCGTACCGCTTGCTTTCTAATCGCTCGGAATACCCCTTGCACGTTGGCGTAACGGAGTCAGGTACGCAAGAAGCAGGGATTATTAAAAGTGCGGTCGGTATCGGCGGTTTGCTTTTGGACGGGATAGGCGATACCATTCGCGTATCTCTTACGGATAATTCCGTTAAAGAAGTGCGCGTTGCAAAGCGTATTTTGCAGGCAGTAGAGCTTGAAAAAGAGTACGTGGAAGTGGTCGCGTGTCCGACCTGCGGAAGATGTTCTTGGGAGAGTATGGCACTTGCGACGGAAGTGGAGAGCTTCGTACAAAATTATAAAAAACGCGCGAAAGTCGCGGTAATGGGTTGCGTGGTGAACGGGCCGGGCGAAGCGAAAGACGCGGATTTGGGGATTGCAGGCGGAAACGGAAGTTGCTTAATTTTCAAAAAGGGCGAGCCGTATAAAAAAGTTGCGATAGAGAACGCGAAAGAGGAATTTTTTGCGGAGTTGAAGGAATTGTTGAAATGAACGAAACGGACAAGTTTTTACAAGAAATACGTCGAAACGACGGGTTGAAAAACGCGATAATAACCGAGATTGTTTTAACGAAACGTACGAAAGAAGCGGAGTTTTGCTTTATTACCGATAGAGCCTATACGCCGTTGGACGAAAGGAATGCGTTAAAGGTATGTCAAGATTATCTTCCCGACGGCTTTTTAGCGCGTATAAAAATCGTGAAACGCGTACCGGACGAGTCTATTTTGAAAAAGAAAATTTACGAGTTTTTAAATAAACGTTTCCCTGCCGCCGCGGCGTTTTTGACGGAAAACGACGTGGAAATTGAATTGCTCGAAAGCGGAGCGCATTTTTATTTCGATATTGCTTCGGGCGACCAGTCCTTGTTCTCGTCGGGGAAAATTTTAGACGAAGTTAGCGAGTATTTAAAAACGGTATTTTGCGGAGCGTTTTACGGCGACGTAAAAATAGTTGAAAAGGAACGGGACGAAAGTTTGCTCTTTGAACGTCCGATAGCGCCCGAGCAAGAAGAACCGCTTGAAATTAGGTATTTCCCTATCGACGCGTTTAAGAAAATAGACGGCGCGGATTTTTTACCGACGAAAGCCACGTATATGGCGGATTGGGAATTACAAAGCGGTCAGTACGCGATTTGTGGTAAAATTGATTTTATCGAAGAAAGGCAGTACATGCGCCATAACGAAAAGACGAACGAAGATCAAGAACGTTCTCGGTTCTCTTTGACTTTGTCGGACGGGACGGGGAATATGCGAATGACGTATTTTCCTAAAAAAGCGACGGTAGAGAAAATCCGTGAACTGAAAATTGGCGACGGCGTGGTAGTAATCGGCGAGAACGAAGAATATAACGGGAGCTTGTCTTTTAAAGCTTCGAAAATTAATTTGGGCAGTAGACCGGAAAGTTTCGTGCCTGAAAAACGTAAGAGCCGACCCGTGCCCAAAAACTATCACGCGGTATTTCCCGAAAAAATCGTGGATTACACGCAAGCTGGATTTTTTGATGATTGGAGTGTGCCTGAAGATTTAAAAAATAACCTTTTCGTCGTGTTTGATTTGGAGACGACGGGGCTTAATTCCCAACCTGCAATGGGAAAAATGGACAAAATTATCGAAATCGGCGCGGTGAAAATTATCGACGGAAAAATTGAAGAGAAATTCACTTCGCTCGTGGCTTGTCCCGACCGTTTATCCCCCGAAATCGTGGCGCTGACCGGTTTGACGGACGCCGACCTTGTGGGTGCGCCTGAAATTGAAAACGTAATCGCGGATTTTTATAAATTCGCCGATGGCGCGTATCTGGTAGGGCATAACGTAAATTTCGACTTTAATTTCATTAAATATTACGGCGAACAAAACCGTTTCGCATTCGAACAGCAAAAGTTTGATACCATTACCTTTGCTCAAGAGCTTTTAGCGGGAAAAATAGCTAATTATAAACTCAATTCCGTTGCGGATTATTACGGATTTACCTTTAATCATCACAGGGCTTACGACGACGCGTTGGTAACGGCGAAATGCTTTATCGAACTGATTAAAACGCGCGGAAAATTACCCTTATAAAAAAGAGTTATTCAAGCCCTGACTGATTAGCAAACGTATAGAACGTTGGGGGATTAGTCGTTTCGTGTGACAAAGCTATAAAAAATTACGAAATGTGGGTTAAAACAGTTGCAAATTGCGGAAAATAATGGTATAATAAAAACACTTAATAATTTGTAATTATTGAGAGCGGTGCAAAACCGCTCTCAATTTTGTTAAAGAACGTAAAAACGGAGAAATTGCTAAATGAAAGTAACGTCCATTGAAGAAATTAAAAACGCGTTGCAACCGATTGCCAACGAGCTGAACGTAGAGCTCGTTGACGTGGAGTTTAAGCAAGGCAGAGAACCTGCTTTGACCGTGTTTATCGATACGGAAACGGGCGTAGATTTGAATACTTGCGAAACTTTTCATCGCGCGATTGACCCCGTTCTTGACGAGCTTGACCCCACCTTTGGCGCGCCTTATACGTTAAACGTTTCCAGCCCCGGTTTGGATAGAGCGTTTAAAACGGCGAGAGATTTTGAAAGAAATATCGGTAAAAAAGTGGAAGTAAAATTATTTGCGCCCTTAAAAGGCAAAAAGTTTTTCGAAGCGGAGCTCGTCGCTTACGACGGGAACTGCGTTATGCTCAAAGACGAAAAGAGTGAGTTTAAGTTGGAAATAAACAAAATCGCTAAAATCAATAAAGCAATAACGTTCGATTTTTAACGGTAGTCTAAAGCTTAAAAAATTAAAATAAAGAAAAAAATAAAAATCCAATAGGAGAAAATACAATGGAAAACAAGGAGTTTTTTGCAGCGCTTGCCGATTTGGTAAGAGAAAAGGGAATCAGCGAACAAGAGTTTATCGAAACGCTTAAAAACGCGCTTAATTCCGCTTACAAAAAGCAGTTTGAAGGGGGCGCGGAAGTATTCGTTGACCTTGACCCCGAAAAAGGAACGATGGCGTTTAAAGCAGTTCGCTACGTCGTAGAAGTAGTAGAAGATAAGGACAAAGAAATTGCTTTAGAGGACGCGCAAGCGATTAATCCCGCGCTTAAAGTCGGTGATACGATTGAACGTTCGTTTATTCCTAAAGATTTCGGACGTATTGCGGCGCAAACGGCGAAGCAAGTAATTTTGCAAAAATTGCACGAAGCTGAACGTGATAGCACTTTCTCCGCGTTCTCCGACAAAGAAGGGGAATTGATGGAAGGTACGGTTCGTAAAATCGACGATAAGAACGTTTACGTCGAGCTTGGCGATAAGAAAATAGAAGGGGTTATGTTGCCTCAAGATAAATCGCCCAACGAACGTTACGCCGTTGGTCAAAAGTTAAAAGTGTTCGTTAAACGCGTTAAAAATAGCGGTAGAAGTTCGCAAATTTTGGTTTCCCGTTCCGCGCAAGGACTTGTTAAGAAACTCTTTGAAGAACAAGTACCCGAAATTGCGCAAGGGCTTGTAGAAGTCAAAGAAATTGCGCGTGAAGCAGGTCATAGAACGAAAATGGCGATTTATTCCAACGACGTTAGAGTGGACGCGGTCGGCGCGTGCGTAGGTAATAAGGGCGCGAGAGTAAACGCTATCGTTCAAGAGCTTGGCGGTGAAAAAATCGATCTTATCGTATGGAGCGAAAACCCGCTTGAATTTATTTCTAAAGCGCTTTCGCCTGCAACCGTTATTTCGGTAACGGAAGTTGGAGAACGTAGCGCGATTGCGGTTGTGCCCGACGAAAAGTTGTCGCTTGCCATTGGCCGCGACGGTCAAAACGCAAGACTTGCGGCAAGACTTACTGGTTGGAAAATCGACGTTAAGAGCTTGAGCTCGGCGGAAAAAATGAATCTTGTCGTAACGGAAGAAGATTTAACGAGCGAGGGCACGGAACAAGACTAATGGCGAAAACGAAATCGGTTCCGATGCGTATGTGCGTTGCTTGTCGCGAAATGAAACCTAAAAAAGATATGCTTAGGGTCGTTAAAACGGCGGACGGTGAAATTTACGCCGACCCGACGGGTAAGGCGTCAGGTCGAGGCGCGTACGTTTGTGGCGCGGAAGAATGTATGAAAAAATTAAATTTGAAAAAACTCCTTAACAGGGCGTTTTCAACGAACGTTTCCGCGGAAGTTTACGCAGACGTTGAGGAGGGAATAAAGGGGAATGACTAAAATTTCCACTTATCTCGGTTTTTGTATTCGTGCGGGAAAAATCGCGTTTGGGATTAACCGTATCGAAGCGCAAAAACGCGCGTATTTATTAATTGCCGACGGCGAGTTGGGTAAAAATTCTTTTAAAGTGGCGGTTAAAGAGAAAGAGCGATTGAATTGTCCTTTAATCGTAACCGAAAAAGGGTTGCTTGGCGAACTTGCGCATAGACCGACCGTAAAGGCGGTGGCAATATTAGATGAAAATTTAGCTGTGGCGATTGTTAAAGAAGCACAGCAAAAACCGCAATTTAAATTCTATTCGGGAGGAGAAAACTGAATTTATGGCAAAGAAGAATTATGAAAACGTGGAGAAGATTACCGAGCTTTTGACCGATAATAAGCTTGGCGGTTTGCAAAAAAGAATTCTTTCCACGGAAAAAAATCTTTCGGATATTATAAAAAAGCTTACCGTGTTGGAAGTAGAAAAAGCCGAAAAGGAAACGGCTCAAGCGGAATTGCTCCGTATTGAGGCGGAAAAAGCCGAATTAGAGGCGCAAACGGCTGAAAAACAACGCGAAGAAGAACCCGCAAAGAAAACGGAAGAACCTGCTCCCGAAACGAACGCGGAAGAAAAACCGAAGAAAAAGAAAGAAACGAAAAAGGCGGAAACCGTAGAAGAAAAACCCGTTGAAGAAAGGACGGTCGTTGCGCCCAAGGTAGAAGAAAAAATAGAAGTTTCGTCCGTTCAAGAACAACCCGTCGCGCCTAAGGTAGAAGAAAAGAAAAAGGAAGAAGTTAAACCGGCAGAAAAACCCGCGCAGGCTGGTCCTAGAGCGCCTAGATATTTCGTGAACGGTAAAGCGCAAGAAGGGCCTGTGCCTAAATCGGTGGATGCGCCTAGTTCTAATTCTAGACCTCGTCAACAAACGAATAAACCTTTCGCGCCTAAAACGGAACGGTCGGATAGAACTGCGCAAGGCACGCAAAATCGCGCGCCTAGAGTGAACGCCGGTGGCGTAGCGCCTGCGCCTATCGTACAAAAGGATAACTCGAAGGCATTCTCCGCACCTGCGAAGAAAAAGACTTTTGAGAAAACTTACGTTGAAAAGAAACCCGTTTCTAAGCGCGCTTTGATTAAGCAACAAGGTATGACGGTGGAAGATTTCGACGAAGATAAGTCGGGTTACAGAAAGTTGCGTACGCCTAAAAAGGCGAAAAAGCAGGAAATTCCTACGATTAAGATTGAACACGCAGTCGTAACGACTCAGGATATTCCTTTGAAAGTCCTTTCTGAAAAACTTGGCGTTTCGGCGGTAGAAATTACCAAGCGTTTGTTCAAAGAAGGCATTATGAAAGGTATCAACGATTCCATCGATTACGATAACGCAGCGTTGATGGCGGCGGATATGGGTATCGACCTTGAATACAAACCCGAAAAGACGGCGGAAGATATTCTTCAAGATACCATCGTAGAAGAAGATACGAGCAAACTCGTAACGAGAGCGCCCGTCGTTACCGTTATGGGTCACGTTGACCACGGTAAGACGTCCTTGCTTGACAGAATCCGCGCAACGTCCGTAACGAGCGGAGAAGCTGGTGGTATTACGCAAAGCATCGGCGCGTACACGGTAACGGCTAAAGGTAAGCAAATTACCTTTATAGATACGCCCGGACACGCGGCGTTTACGTCGATGCGTGCTCGTGGTGCGCAAGTTACCGATATCGTTATTCTTGTCGTGGCGGCGGACGACGGTATTATGCCTCAAACTGTTGAAGCGATTAATCACGCGAAAGCGGCGAACGTGCCTATTATCGTTGCAATGAACAAGATGGATAAGCACGAAGTAAATCCCGATAGAGTAAGACAAGAACTTATCGAGTACGAACTCGTTCCCGAAGAATGGGGGGGAGATACGATGCTCGTTCCTGTTTCCGCAAAGACGGGTATGGGTATCGACGAACTTTTAGACGCGGTTAATCTCGTTGCGGAAATGCAAGAACTTAAGGCGAACCCTGACCGTCAAGCAAAAGGTACGATTATCGAAGCGAAACTCGACAAAGGTAAGGGTCCCGTTGCGAGCATTATCGTCCAAAGCGGTACGCTTAAGACGGGCGACAATATCCTTTCCGGTACGACGATGGGTAGAGTTCGCGCGATGTTCGACGATAAAGGTAGAGCCGTTAAATCGGCAGGTCCGTCCGTTGCGGTTTCCGTGCTTGGGTTTGAAGAAGTACCCAACGCAGGCGATAGCGTAATGGCAGTTGACCAAGCGCTTATGAAACAAGTTCAAGAAGAACGTAAAAACAAAGCGCGTGAAAGCATGATTAAAGAACAAAGCAGAGTTACCCTTGACGACGTATTCGCGCAAGTGGAAGAAGGTAAGATGAAGAATCTTAACTTAATCGTTAAAGGTGACGTACAAGGTAGCGTTGAAGCGGTTAAGCAATCCCTTGAAAAACTTTCCAATGAAGAAGTTAAAGTAAAAGTTATCCATTCGGCGGCAGGCGCGATAAACGAAAGCGACGTTATGCTTGCGGAAAGCGCGAACGCGATTATTATCGGTTTCAACGTTCGCCCTGATACGAAGGCTAAGAAACTTGCGGAAAGCTCTAAAGTTGACGTTCGTTCTTACCGTATTATTTACGAGCTTCTCGACGATATGGAATTGGCGCTTAAAGGTATGCTTGCGCCTAAACTTCGTGAAATCCTTACGGGTAAATGTGAAGTTCGTCAAACCTTTAATATTACTGGCGCTGGTACGATTGCTGGTTGCTACGTTACCGACGGTAAAATCGTTCGTGGCGGTAAACTTCGTATTTACCGTGAAGATATTATGATTTGCGAAGGCGGAGTAAAACAACTCAAGAGATTTAAGGACGACGTGAAAGAAGTTAATTACGGTTTCGAATGCGGTTGTTCAATCGACGGATTTGACGCTATTCGTATCGGAGATATTATCGAATGTTACATTACGGAGGAAATCAAAGCGTAATGAAAGTGTCGAGAACTTCCCGTTTAAACGGTGAATATCAAAAAGAAATTAGCGAAATCATACGCCGTTTAAAGGGGCGTAACCCCAATTTGAAAGGGCTTATTTCCATTACCGAAATGGACGTTGCGCCCGATTTGAAAACTGCGAAGGTTTACGTTAGTATTTATTCGAACAACGAAGATGAAAAACAAGCTTCCTTCAAAGCTTTGCAAGACTGCGCGGGGCAAATCCGTTACGAGCTTTCGCAAGTAATGAAGATGCGTACCGTACCGGCTCTTACTTTCCATTGGGACGGGTCGATGACTTACGGCGCGAAAATGGACGAGCTTTTTAAGAAGATTAACGCAATGCCGAAGTCTAAGGACGAAAGCGAAGATACGCAAGATTAAAAATTAGGAGAAAGTACTTTGAAACAGGAAACGGGCTTAGAAAAAATCGCAGAACGGATAAAACGCGCCGAAAGAGTAGTTCTTTTTACGCATATCCGTCCTGACGGCGACGCAATCGGTTCGGCGTTTGCGCTTAAAACAGCGCTCGAACAATTGAATATTCCGTCCGTTTATTGTAATGAGAGCGCAATGCCGTCTAACTTATCTTTTTTGCCGGATTTAGGCGAGATAAAGAGTGAATTGCCGAGCGAAAAAGCGGATTTATATATCGCGCTTGATAACGGCGACTCTTCGCGTTTGGGCGTTTTTGCCGATAAATTTTTAGGAGCAAGTCGTAAAAAAATCGATACTATTAATATCGACCATCACGTTTCTAATAATCGTTACGCTGATTATAATTACGTGCGCGTTTGTTCGTCGAATTGTATGAACGTAGCGACGTTGATTGATTTGCTCGGCGTGCCTTATACGAAAAAGATCGCGGAGTATCTTTTGACGGGATTGTTGACGGATAGCGGAAATTTTTCACACGACGACGTGACCGAAGAGTGTTTTTTGCTTTCGGCAAGGCTTATAAAAGCAGGCGCGGAGATTAGTCGTTTAAGCTACAATTTGTTTAAAAAACAACCTAAAGCCCGCGCTAAGTTATACGCGGAAGTTATGGGTAAAATGCGGTTTTTCCATTCGGATAAATTCGCACTTATCACGATTTCGTTAGAGCAAATGGAACGATACGGCGCGGATAACGGTATGACGGAAGGATTTGTGGATTTTCCTTTGAACGTAGATACGGTTGAAATTGCCGCATCGGTCATGGAAGTGAAAAAAGGTCAATACAAAATTTCACTCCGTTCAAAGACGTACGCGGACGTGAATAAGCTCGCGGGCGTTTACGGTGGCGGTGGTCACGTTCGCGCGTCCGGATGTATGTTGTACGGTGACTTAGAAGAGATTATCGACAAACTCTCGTATACGGTATCGCAATATTTAGAATTTTAATAACAAAAATCCTTGCTTTTCAGCAAGGATTTTTGTTTATCAATTTATTAATTTTTTTAAAATTTGTTTTCCAATAATCTGGATACGTCGTAACCGTGGCGATAAATGAGATAGGTTGTGACGTGCGGTGTGTCAAATCCGCGTAATTTTATTTCTTCAAGCTCGCCGTTTTCAATTTCTGCTTTGACCATTTCGTAGGGTAAGAAAGAGTATCCGAAACCGCTTTTTAAGAACGGGAGTAATTTAGAAGTATTATCGACTTCAAGTTTAAAAACGTGGTTGTTAGGGAAGAAAGATTTGATAAATTCTCCTGCTACACTTAACGTAATATTACACATTAAATAGGGAATAGAGCCAAGCTTTTCTTTCGTGATACCGCGCGGATATTCGTTTTTACCTTTTGCGCAAACGAGCGCCAGCCTGTCCGTTGCGTACGTTTCGCAGGCAAATCCCGTGCGTTTTAAAGGAATTGCGGAAAATACGACGTCAAGCACGTTGTCTTGTAATTGTTGAATTAAGTCGAGCGAGTGCCCAAGCACGACCTTTACCGACGTTTCACCGCCCGTCAAGCATTTGTCGACCAAAGGCTTAACGTAAGTTTCGTAAGATGCGTTAATCGCGCCGATGCTAAACTTTCTTCTATGCGCAGAAACGGCGTTCATTTCTTCGATGGAAGAATCTTCAAGCTCTAAAATACGTTCCGCGTAACGCAAGAAAATCGAACCCTCTTCCGTAAGTTTTACCGTTTTTGAACCGCGGGAAAAAAGCTTTTTACCGACTTCTTTTTCGAGTTCGCCAATACGATTGGTTACGGTCGATTGCGCGATTTGTAATTTCTCGGCGCAAAGGGTAAAGTTTTTTACTTTAGATAAAAATATAAATGTTTTAAGTTCTTCGCTATTCATAGAAAAAATTGATAATGTCCCCTTTATGTATTCGCATATTCTATTATAACACGGAAGAATACGAAAAGCAAGTGAAAAGACGGTAAAAATAAAAAAAGTGAAGATTTCATCAAGAAAAACCGTCTAACGCTTGTATTTTTGCCCGTTTCGTGCTATAATGACAACAAGATAAAATAAAGCGGTAGCGTAAACGTTATGGAAATAATTAAAGAAAGAGTAAAACAAATCAAACGCGAGCTTTCAAACGGCAATGCTTTTGGGGAAAAAGTTTGGCTCGTTGTGGCAAGCAAAACGCGAAGCGTGGAAGAAATTAACGTTGCAATCGAAGCAGGGGTTGACGCCGTTGCTGAAAACAAGGCGCAGGAGTTCCGCGATAAAGACGGGCTTTTAAGCGAGTGTCCACAACATTTTATCGGGCATTTGCAAACGAATAAAGTTAAGTATCTCGTTGGAAAAATCGATTTGTTTCATTCCTGTGACCGCGATGAATTGGCGGAAAAAATTGCGGAGCTTTCGTTGAAAAAAGGGATAATCTCCAACGTTTTAATGCAGGTTAATATCGGCGCGGAAGACTCAAAAGGCGGTTACCGATTAAGCGACGCAAAAGAGAGTTTTTTACGGCTTTTAACGGTAGCAGGGTTGAGAGTTAAAGGTTTAATGGCGATGTTGCCTAATTCGAGCGACGAGCAGTATTTGATTGGCTTGGCAAAGGAGATGAGAGCTCTTTTCGAATGGTGCAAAACCAAGTCGCAAGACGTGGAGTTTTTGTCGATGGGAATGAGTGGAGATTATAAGCTTTGCGTGGAACAAGGTAGCAATATGATACGGTTAGGTTCGACGATTTTTGGGGAAAGAAATTATTAACGGTGGTAAAATGAACAAGGTATTAAAACGAGTATTAATCGTATTTCTTTGCGTTGTCGTGGGCTTGTTTGCGATAGCGAGCGGTTTGCAATTAAGCGTGGTTTACGCGGAAAATTCTTGGGTGAATTGGTATGCGGATTATGAAAAAATCGATATAGAAGAAATTCTTTTTAAGAAGAACAAAACGGAAGAAGATTACGCGGTTTTATATGCTCAAACGGGTTTGACGAAGCTTGGCGTGGACGGGCTCGTTGAACGTGGACAGTATAGAAAAATTTTAGAAATTCAAGATTTTTATTTAAAAGAACAAACCGTTGAATGTTCGTCCTTCTTTCCCTATACTTATTTGGAAAAGCTGACTGGTTATAGCGGTACTTTGTGCGCGTTGGAAGACGGGGATATTATTATTTCCGCAACGACACATTCGTTTTTTCTTCGGGTTGGACACGCGGTTATCGTCGTGGACGGTGATTTGGGTTTAGTGGCGGAAGCCCTTTGTCCGGGGTCGGTATCCGAACTCGTCGGTTCGAGTACGATGACGGGACTTGCGAATTATATGGTGCTTCGGCCGACGGGTATTCCCGTAGAGATTCGCAAGCAAGTGGCGGAATACGTGAAAAAAGAAATGGTTGGTTTACCGTACGACGCGACGATAGGGCTCTTTTCAAAGAAATTCCCGGAAAAAATAGAAAATACTCAATGCGCGCATTTGGCTTGGTACGGGTATAAGAAGTTTGGGTACGATATAGACGGTAACGGCGGGTTAATCGTACAGCCGAGAGATTTTTTCAAATCTGAATATTTTGAAGTCGTGCAAATTTTTGGCTTTGACCCCGAAAAGCTTTGGAGATAAGGAGTTATTATGCAAGAGAACAAAGGAATAACGTTAATTACGGGCGCGACGGGCGGACTCGGCGGAGCGTTCGCGAGCGTGTTGGCTAAACGCCAAGAGCCTATTTTTTTAACGGGGCGTAGCGAAG
The DNA here is from genome assembly GCA_015055865.1 of Clostridiales bacterium. Classification (GTDB taxonomy): domain Bacteria; phylum Bacillota; class Clostridia; order Christensenellales; family Borkfalkiaceae; genus Scatosoma. Next base: position 29,360 of record SVHK01000007.1, read on the forward strand.
AAAAACTTTGTCGCTTAAAGTCGGAACTTATAGCGCAATACCCGTCTTTACCCGTGTTTTACTCTGCGTGTGATTTGACGGATGAAACGGATAGACGAAAATTGCTTGCAAAGGTAAAGGACGTTTGTGAAATAGAGAACTTGTCCTTATTTCGCTTGATTAACGTAGCGGGTGCGGATATTCAAAAGGCGTTTGAAAAATATACGGACGAAAAAATCGTTTTTCAAAGCAGGGTGAATTTTGAAAGCGCGATATCCCTTTGTTTAGGGTGCATAAAACTCAGCGTAAAAGAAATCGTTAATATTTCTAGCGTTTCAGGGATTTATCCGATGCCGTACTTTGCGCTTTATAGCGCGACGAAAGGCGCTTTGACTTCTTTCTCGGTGTCGTTAAGAGAAGAAATGAAAGGGGCAGGGGTGAAAGTAACGGCGATATTGCCCGGCGCAATCCCTACGCGCGAGGACGTGAAAGAGCAAATCAAAGGTCAAGGGCTTTGGGGGAGAATTGCGGTAAAATCTCCTGCGTTCGTTGCCGAGCAATCCCTTAAAGCGGTAAAAAAGAACAAGGCGAAAGTAGTGGTTGGATTTGCAAATAAACTTATGAACGTATCCACTCGCTTAATTCCTGCGAGTTGGAAACGAAAATTTATTGCGAAAAGATGGAGTAAAATTGAAAAAGACGCTTTTTGATATAGTTTAAAAGAGAAACGCCCTGCGGAAAAATCCGCAAGGCGTTTCCATCTTTGTTGGGTGACAGCTGGAATTTAGTCAATAAAAAACGCGCCGACTTCAGTCAGCGCGAAAAACGCAGACTCAGTCGTCGCTAAACAAAACCAAAAATGAGCAAATTAATAACTTGCAAAAAAAATTAATGGTAGAATCTGCATTTTATCAAATTCAAATTAATTTTTTTGCAAATATAAATAAGCCCTTAAAAAATAAAGACTTTGCCCAATGATATAGTTTTGTTTAGCGTAATTAGTATAGCACAAACGACAAACTTTATCAAGCGTTTTTATAAACTTTTAAATAAATCTTTAATTTTCCCTTTTTCGTTAACTTTCCCGTTTTGCCAATACTTTGCCCGTGTCTGCGGTCAATAGGTAGGAACGGGTTTTTCCGTCTTTCGTGATGAGCCCGACGTAATAGTAGGGGTCGTCTTCGCAAATCAAGCGTAAATAAATTTCTCCAACGAAGAGATTGTCGCTTGTGAGCTGGTTAAAAGTTTCGCGTTCGTTTTCTTCTAACGCCGTAAGCAAAGCGCGTGGCGCAAGCGTGTTTGCCTTTTTGACGGTCAACGCCGTAAGCGTGAGTTTTTCTCCGCCGTAGTCTATGTAGAAAGCTAAGCTTTCCGTGTTCGTAAGGTCGGCGGATACCGAGTAAAAATATTCGGATTTTACGTTGTCGTAGGACATTTCTCCGCCGTAATCGTTGCCGTTGAGCGAAAAGCTAATCGAGCAAGTTCTATCCCCCGAAAGCGCGGTGAAATAAATTTCAGTGCGTAAAGAAGTTTCTCTACGTACCCCGTCCGCGATATACGGGTATTCTTTTTCGACGGCGTAGGCGCGTAAAGAATAGTCTTTCTCGTTAGCCGTTAAGATGTTGGAGCGAAGCTCGGAAACGTAGTCGAAGTAGTCTAATTTTTTAGACGATTTGATTAGCGGAGAGAAAAAGGAAAAAGCGACGATGAAAAGCAAAGATACGCCTAAACAAAACCAAATAATTCGAATGGCTTTTTTAGGCGCGTGAAAATGCTTTCTTGCTTTGTCAGACGTAGATTTTTTTCTAAAAACGGTTGGAAATACTTTCATAGTAGCATTATATTAAAAAAAGATGAAAAAGATACCGAATATTTTTCGTTCATACACTTGATTTTTTGCGTTGGATATGGTAAAATAAATAAAATAGAAAGAAATCGTGGGAGGAGATAGAAATGAAGATAGATAAAGTTGTCTTACGAGCTATCGTTAGTACGCTTTGCGCTATCGCTATTTTGTGTCTTTGCGCGTTCGTTCTCGCCGCTTGGGTTTATCCTTCTACGATGATGAAAATTTCTTACGCGGTCGGTAACGACGCCGGTGCAATGAAATACGCTTATCGCGCTTACGAATCTACGGACGAAGTGTATTACGTTGCGTTTGCGACTGAAGTTGCGATTAGTATGGACGAGCCTGAGGACGTGGAATATTACGCAACCAAGTTCGTTGAGGACGAAGAACGCTTTTCTTCGTATTGTGCGGAAATTGATCAAAAACACGGCTACGACGTAGGTACGTACGAGCGATACGTACACGGTCGGCTTGTCGTTGCAAAATACGATCTTGGTAAAAAAGCGGAGGCTAAGGAGTATGCATTTCAATCGTTAAAGGGCGGTTTCGCGGAGAATAACGCGGTCGTGGCGTTGCTCTTTACGGCGTTGCAAAATAGCGACGGCGAAACGGTGGAAAGCATTATTACGTCTTTGCGTTCGTTGTCGATTGTCGATCAAGCGGAAAGCAATTATTTAGCGTCGTTGCTTTCGGCGTACGACCAATTATAAAATAGTTTAAATTTTATCACTAATAAATAAACGAAAGAAAAATAGGAGCGTTTTATGGAACAAAAAAGATTGCGCGTTAAGTTGGTTAACCAAACGGAACAAGCGAAACTTCAACCGAAAGGAGAAAAGTTTATGGGTAGCAGAATCGTAAAAGAAGGGCTTACGTTTGACGACGTACTTTTAATTCCGCAAGCGTCGAGCGTTTTGCCGAACGAGGTGGATTTAAGAACCAAACTTACCGATAACGTTTGCTTGAATTTGCCTTTAATCAGCGCGGCGATGGACACGGTTACGGAAAGCCGTATGGCGATTGCGATTGCGCGTGAAGGTGGTATGGGTATTATTCATAAGAATATGTCCATTGAAGAACAAGCGTTACAAGTTGATAAGGTAAAACGTAGCGAGCACGGAGTTATTACCGACCCGTTCTTCCTTGCGCCCGATAATCTCGTAAGAGACGCCGTTGCGTTGATGGAAAAATACCGTATTAGCGGTGTGCCCATAACGAGCGAAGGTAAGCTCGTTGGGATTTTGACCAACCGTGACCTTCGTTTCGAAGATAACTACGACCAACCTATTTACAATATTATGACCAAGGACAACCTTATTACCGCGCCTGTAGGAACGTCGCTTGACGAAGCGAAGGTTATTCTCGGTAAACACAGAATTGAAAAGTTGCCCATCGTTGACGAACAAGGTTATTTGAAAGGGCTTATTACCATTAAAGATATTGAAAAGACCATTCAATATCCCAACTCCGCGAGAGATAAGAACGGTCGTCTTTTAGTCGGCGCGGCGGTTGGTACTGCGGCGAACACGATGGATCGTATCGCGGCGCTTATTGAAGCGAAAGCGGACGTTATTGCGATTGATACGGCGCACGGACATTCCGCAGGCGTTATTAAGAAAGTTGCGGAAATTAAAGCGAAATATCCTAATATTACCCTTATCGCGGGTAACGTAGCGACGGCAGAAGCGACGAAAGCGCTTATCGAAGCCGGTGCGGACGTAGTAAAAGTGGGTATCGGTCCCGGTTCGATTTGTACGACCCGTATCGTTGCAGGTATCGGCGTTCCCCAACTTACCGCGATTATGGACTGCGCGGAAATGGCGGATAAATACGGTAAACGTATTATCGCGGACGGCGGTATCAAGTATAGCGGTGATATCGTAAAAGCACTCGCGGCAGGCGGTAGCGCAGCTATGGTTGGATCGCTCCTTGCCGGTACGCTTGAAAGTCCCGGCGAAGTAGAGCTTTACCAAGGTAGAAGTTATAAGGTTTATAGAGGTATGGGTTCGCTCGGCGCAATGAACGCAGGTAGTAGCGATAGATACTTCCAAGAAAATACGAGAAAGTTCGTTCCCGAAGGGGTCGAAGGCAGAGTTCCTTATCGTGGTTCGGTTGCGGATATTATTTACCAAATGAAAGGCGGTATCCGTTCGGGTATGGGTTATTGCGGTAAAGCGACGATTGAAGAACTGCGTACGAGTTCCGAGTTCGTGCGTATTACCAACGCAAGTTTGGTGGAAAGCCATCCCCACGATATTTCCATTTCGAAAGAAGCGCCGAACTATTCTCAACATTAATTGAAAAATAGCGCCTTTGAAAATTCAAAGTCGCTATTTTCTAAGAGTTTTCGTGTAAAAACTTGTAAATTGGTTATCATTTTAATAATAAAGGAGTAAAAATAAATGGATTACAATTCTAACGTTAGACCTAATTCTATGCAAAGAATTACGACGATAGAGCTTGCCAACGAGTTTATCGACGCGCAAGTTAAAGCGGTGCGCGAACAAGTCGGCGACAAAGGCGTTTTGCTTGCGTTGTCGGGCGGTGTTGATAGCTCGGTCGTTGCCGCGTTGCTTATTAAAGCGATTGGTAAACAGCTCGTTTGCGTGCACGTAAATCACGGCTTAATGAGAAAGGGCGAAAGCGAACAAGTCGTTGAAATTTTCCGCAATCAACTCGATGCGAATTTAGTATATATCGACGCGACCGACCGTTTCTTGGATAAGCTCGTGGACGTATCCGACCCCGAAACGAAAAGAAAGATTATCGGCGGTGAGTTTGTTCGCGTATTTGAAGAAGAAGCGCTTAAACTTAAGGGCGAAGTTTCTTTCCTTGCGCAAGGTACGATTTATCCCGACATCATCGAAAGCGACGGCGTAAAGGCGCATCACAACGTAGGCGGTTTGCCTGAAGATATGCAATTTATCGGCTTGGTAGAGCCCGTAAAACTTTTGTATAAAGACGAAGTTCGCGTGGTTGGTAAAGCGCTTGGCTTGCCTTACGAAATGGTTGAACGTCAACCGTTCCCCGGCCCTGGGTTGGGCGTACGTTGTACGGGCGCAATTACGCGCGATAGATTGGAAGCGCTCCGTGAATCGGACGCAATCTTGCGTGAAGAATTCGATAAAGCCGGTTTGACGGAAAAAGTATGGCAATTCTTTACCGTCGTTCCCGATTTCCGTTCAACGGGCGTTAGAAACGGTAAGAGAGTGTTCGATTGGCCCGTAATTATTCGCGCGGTCAATACGGTGGACGCTATGTCGGCAACCGTACCCGAAATCGATTGGGCGGTTTTGAAGAAGATTACCGACCGTATTTTGGCGGAAGTAAAGGGCGTTTGTCGTGTTCTTTACGATTTAAGCCCTAAAGCTCCTGCTACGATTGAATGGGAATAATTGAATAATATATTGTTTATACTGCCTACTCTTAAAAGGGTAGGCAGTTTTTTAGCGTTTATTGATTTTGAATAACGCCATTAAAATTACGCCGAAATTTCCTCCGACAAAAAAACCGACGCCAAGCCCTAACCAAAACATTTAGTTTTCTCCTTTTTAATGATTATAGCCAAAAAAATAGAAAATACTCTTTTCTACAATATATGAAAATTGAAAAATAAGGTAACACAATTTCGCTATTTAAGATATAATGAAAAAAGGGGGGTGGGTTATGGAGATTTGTTTCGCACCGCAGGGAAACGTAGGTGAGTTTTGTTTAGAAAAGCCCCAAAAGCCCGATTTGATTTTGTTTGGCTTTCAAGGTTTGGGCGAAGTGCATTACGAAAGGGAAATAAACGGCGATACCGCTTATTTTGAAGAAGTTGCAAAGTTATCCAAACAAGCCGATTGCGTGGTTGTTTGCGGTTGCGTTACCAACGCTTTAGGACATAAACGAAAGTCTGTAATCGTTGCGGAAAAGGGTAGAATTTTGGGCGTTTCGGATATGTTAAACGTTATTGACGACGAAGTGGGCTGTGGGGCGGAATTAAAAGTTTATCCGACTATAGTAGGGAAACTCGGCGTTATCGTGGCGGAAGATTTATATTTTCCTGACGTCGCAAATTCGTTGACTACGTGCGGAGCGGAGTATTTAATTTGTCCTTTTTTAAAACCCAACGGCGTTGAAAACGTACTTTGTCGCGCGTTGGCGTTTTGCTACGGCGCGCCCGTTATTTTTTGTGGCGTAGGGTATTCTTGCGTCGCTGATTCGTCCGGTTGTTTGGCGTTTTCTTCGCGCGAACCGTCTTACGCAAGCGTTGAAAGAACGCCTGAATACCATCTCGTAGGGTATCGAAGACGCGCGTTTTTAAAAAGAAAAAAACAATAGAGAAACCGCCGACCTTAAAAAAGGTCGGCGGTTGAAGTTTACGCTTTAATAGTTTGTTTTTACGGTTGAATTTGAATAATAATATTGCCCGTACTAGCGGTAAGCTCGCACTTGCCCCCCGTAATCGTCTTTGGAACGTCAATTCTACCCGTTCCGCTATCAACAATAAAGATTTTTTCTGAAAGTAGTGAACCGGTAATATCACCCGTAGAAGTGGTAACGGAAATTTCTCCCGCGTCGCAACTTTCAAACGTTACGTTGCCCGTTTTATTGTTTATATTAAAACTTTGCGTTGCGACTACGTTTTTAAGTTCAACCTTTCCCGTACTGCCGTCGAAAGAGAAAGCATTGCAGGTAAGGTTGGTTAAACGAGCGTCGCCCGTACTTGTTTTGGCTGTAAGAGTTGTTTCAAGCGTTATTGATTCCGCGAAAATATTACCCGTAGAAACGGAAAGGGCGAGCGATTTTGCCGTAATATTTTTTGCGTGAATATCGCCCGTGGATCTCGTAAGAGAAACGTAATTAGCGGTAATGTTTTCTATGCGGAGATCGCCCGTACTTCCTTTAATGTCGATATCTTCAAAACTAAAATTTTCTAGGATTTCCACATCGCCCGTGCCTGTTTGAATACATAAATCGGCGTATTTGATTTGGGGTAAATATACGGTGATTTTATCTTTAGCAAAGTCGAAAAATTGAATGTGGTCGTACCATTTTCTCTCGTCGATTGTTCTTATCGTAAGCTTGCCGTCTTGCACGGAAACGGAGTGGTTAACTTTTTCTTTTTCAAAACATTCCACTGTGCATTTTCCATCGTTGGACGGAGTAAAAAGTATATTTGCGGTATCAGTATCAATGTCAAAAGAATTAAATTCTTGCGTAATTTCGTGGGTTTTTGTGTCGTATTCTTGCCCGAAAAGTTTTCTAAAATTCCAATCGGTAGAACAAGCGGAGAAACAAAACAGCATTACGCCTAAAATAATAAGTGATGTAGCGGTTAAAAACCAAAATTTAATTGTTTTCATTGTTTACGCTCCTTTTAAAAGATTGAATGAATACTCTTTTTTGTTAAACTTTCAACACCTTTCGTGGCGGATTTGCAACCGAAATATAAGAAAATAGAAAGCCCTAAAAGGATACAAGCCGTGCCCAAAAGCGTAATCGCTAAAGGTATGTAGCCGACGGATATATAGAGAACGCTTAAAATTGATAGGACAATCGCGCATACGCAAAAAGCGACGAATACCGTCCAAAGAACAATTGGGATTACCCAAAGCACCACGTAAAAGGAAAAGATTATAGCCATAAGCGCAATCAGTAAAGCAAATCCTATCGGCGCGCTGAAAGTTAAAAAGCACGATTTCCAAAGCGTTGAGTTTTCTTTTTTGTGTGACGTTTTCTTTTTTATGGGGAGTGGGGAAAGTTCGGTTTCTATTTGCGTAACGATTTCGTCAATCGTTCCTATTTGCTCAACGGCGGTTTCTTCTGAAAGACCTTCTTCAATTTTATCGTCGATTATTTCGCTATAAAAGTTTAATCGTTCGTTTACTTCTTTTTGCGGTAAAGCGGAAAGCCTTTTTCTTAATTGGGAAAGAAATTCTTGCTTATTCATCGCCTTTCTCCTTATTTACAAACTGATAAATGGACATTACTTCTTTCCATTCGTCCTTAAAATCTTCTATTCTACCAAGCCCTGCTTTCGTAATATGATAATATTTTCGAAGTCTACCGTCGTGCTCCGCGGTTCGAACGGTTAGCATATTCGCGTTTTCCAACCGTTTTAGAATGGTATATAACGTGGATTCAGACATCTCTATATACGGTTTTATGTCTTTTATGATTTTGTAACCGTATGAGTCCTCGTTTTTGATGGTGGCTAATACGCATACGTCTAATAGTCCGCGTTTGAGTTGTGCGTCCATACCATACTCTCCTTTACGTAATACATCATATCACGAAGTATTTTTTTTGTCAAGCATTTTTATGAAAATTTTTTAAAAATCTAAATAAGAAGAAATCCCCCAAAGGTTGTAAGCTTTGGGGGGAAGAAATATATGGTTTAAAGTTGTTAAAATAAGAGAAAAGAATTAAAACCCTGCGTTTTTGATGGCGCGTTCGGTGTCGCGTTTTACGTCGCGTTCCGCTATCGATTGTTTTTTATCGTAGGTGTGCTTACCTTTACAAAGCGCAATTTCTATTTTTACGAGCGAATCTTTGAAATAGAGCTTTAAGGGTACGAGCGTGTAACCTTGACGGTTGATTTTACCTGCGATTTTGGAAAGTTCGCTTTTGTGTAGGAGTAATTTTCTATCCCTTCTCGTATCTTTGGTGCTAAACGCGTCCGATTTATCGTAGAGAGCGACGTGCATATTCTTAACGGAAAGGGTGTTGCCGCGCAAAAAACAAAAGCTGTCGTTCATATTGACCGCGCCTTGGCGTAAGGATTTGATTTCGTTGCCTTCAAGCACGATGCCCGCTTCGTATTTTTCTTCAATAAAATATTCGAAAGACGCGGATTTATTTACTGCGATAATTTTCATAATTGCTCCTTAATTTTCGTCTTGGATAGATATTTAAATTGCGTTCTTCGGCGTTCGAAATCTACGTCTACGACGGATATTTTAATTTCTTCGCCAATGGTAAAGCTTTCTTTATTGCCTTTTAATAAAAAGCGTTCGGGGATAAATTCAAATTCGCCTCGTAAAGTTTCGATTGGGATAAAACCTTCGACGGCGTTGGGTAATTCTGCGAATACGCCGAAGGACGTGACGCCCGAAATGACGGCGTCGTACTCTTCGCCGATTTTTTCGCTCATATACATTGTGGTATAAAGGGCGTCGACTTCTCTTTCCGCATCCGCAGCTCTGCGTTCTCTATCTGACGATTGCAGAGCGATTTGAGATACCTTTTCGCCGTATTGTTCGCAAGCCAATGCGTATTTACCGTTGATAACGTCCTTGATGATACGATGAATGCAAAGGTCGGGGTAGCGACGAATGGGGGAAGTGAAATGACAATAGCATTTGCTTGCCAATCCGAAATGCCCAACGTTTTCGCTAGAATATTTAGCTTTTTGCATGGAACGGAGCATTACTCGGTTTAAAACGGGATAGACGGGTAAATTCTCGGCGGATTTCAAGAGTTTTTGATAGTCGTAAGGATTTACTTCTTTATCTTTAAATCGTGCGTTTAAACCTAAATTTTGCGCGAATACGCGGAATGCGTTGGCTTTTTCTTCGCTGGGCTTTTCGTGGATACGATAAACGAACGGCGCTTCAATGCTTTGCATATATTCCGCAACCGTTTCATTGGCGAGTACCATAAATTCTTCGATGATTTGATGGGAGAACGCCCGTTTTTCGTCGTAGTCGGGAATGGTAATGGTATCGCCGTCGAATAGTATTTTCGTTTCTTTGACTTCTAAATCTACGCTACCTTTCTTTTCTCTCGCCGTTTGTAGAATTTTTGTCAGTTCGGCAAAGAGATAAACCATGTCTTTAATATCGGCGTATTTTTTGCAAAGTTTTTCATCGTTTTCAAGGATTTGAGTGATTTCGTCGTAGGTAGTTTTTCGCTTGGAACGGATAATCCCTTCGACGATTTCACTTTTGATAACCGAACCCTTTTCGTTGATTGTCATTAGACAGGAAAGGGTAAGCCTATCTTCCCCTTCGTTAAGCGAGCAAATACCGTTGGAAAGGGGGCGCGGGAGCATAGGCAATACGCGGTCGGGGAAATAGACGCTCGTACCCCGTTCAAACGCTTCTTTATCGAGCGCGGAACGGTATTCGACGTAATGCGTAACGTCCGCGATATGCACTCCTAAAAGATAATTTTCGCCTTGCTTTTCTAAAGATACGGCGTCGTCAATGTCGCGCGTGTCCGCACCGTCGATGGTAATGGTGAGTGAATTCCTAAAATCGCGACGGTTTTGCAAATCTTTTTCCGTGATTTTGCGTTCGCTTTGTGTTCGAGCGGACTTTTCAACGTTTGCAGGAAATTCTTCTCGTAACGAAAAAGAACGGATAATGGAGAGTTCTTCCGCAAAGAAATCGTCACCGTCGCCGAGCACTTCGATGATTTTACCGCCCGGCGATTTACCATAAGGATACTCGGTGATTTTTGCGACTGCTTTTACACCGTTTTTAATATTGAAACAGTCGGAAAGGGGGATATAAACGTCGGTAAAAAAACGTTTATCGTCGGGGATAAGATAACCTGCTCGTCTATCGCGTTGAAATACTCCTACGATTTCTTTGAATCCACGTTCAAGGATATGGACGACTTCGCCTTCGTCGTCGCTACGGCCTTGAGTTTTTTGGATAAATACTTTATCGCCGTGTAACGCGCCGTGTAACGCGCGGTGGGGAATAAAATAATCGTTGGGTTCGTTTTCTCTATCGTCCGGAACTAAAAAGCAAAATCCACGTTCGTTACCGCGCAAAACGCCTTTGATTAATCCGAGCTTTTCAGGCGTTCCGTATTCGCCGTCGCGCGTAACGCAAAGCGACCCGTCCGAGATTAAGGAGTCGAGCAGGGCGAGTAAGCTTTTCTTTTCGCGAAAAGGAATTTTTAAGTTTTTACAAATTCCGTCAATCGTTTTTCCGTTGAGAGAGCCAGAATGGAATTGTTCTAATAATGATTGTTTTGCGTTCACAATAAACTAAACTCCTGAATAATTTTTACCGCAAAGGAAACGCGCGGTAAAAACAGTATGTCGCAAAATGAGAATAAAAAAGCGGCTTTCGTTACAAAAGCCGCGTGTAAATGACGTTTTGCTTAGCTCCAAATGGAGGGAAGTTGCAAAATATAAAAGCAAACGGAGAAAACGAGAAGAATGAAAAGACAAACGTACGTCCATTTCTTCATCTTTGCTTCAATCGATTTGCCTTTGTTCTTGCCGAAGAAAGTTTCGCTTGAACCGCCGAGCGCGTCAATACCAGTAGAGTTACCGGGTTGAAGAAGCACTAAAACGATTGCCGCAACTGCCGCTACGAACATAAGAATAATCATTACGCGACTAAGCGTGATGTATAAATTATAAGAAGATTCGCCACTAGTAGGCACTAAAAGGTTTACTAAATTCAACATTTTTCTCGTTTCCTTTATTTTTTGGACTAATTGCCCGTTTCTAATACTCAAAGATTATACCATACAATAAAAAATATCGCAAGTATTTTTAAGCGATTTTATTAAATTTTTTCAAGCAAAAGAAAAAAGTCGGCTATTTTAACCGACTTTTATAATAATTTTTATTTAATTAAGCTCTTACCCGTCATTTCCTTGGGTTGTTCAAGTTTCATCATATCAAGGAGCGTGGGGGCAAGGTCGGCAAGTACGCCGTCGTCACGCAAAGTAACGTTCTTGTATTCTTCGGAAACTAAAATAACGGGTACGGGGTTGGTCGTGTGTTGTGTGAAAGGTCCGTTATTATCGTCTGCAAGCATTTGGTCTGCGTTGCCGTGGTCTGCGGTTACGAGCGCGCTACCACCCATGGCAAGGATTTTATCCGTTACTTTCTTAACGCATTCGTCGACTGCGTGGACCGCTTGAACCGCTGCGTCCATAATACCCGTATGACCGACCATGTCGCAGTTTGCGTAGTTCAAGATTACGACGTCGTATTCGCCTTTATCGAGTTCTTCAAGTACTTTTTCCGTTACGGGGTAAGCGCTCATTTCAGGTTGTAAATCGTAGGTCGCAACTTTAGGGGAAGGAATAACGATACGCGTTTCGCCGTCCACGGGCGGTTCTAATTTTGCGTTAAAGAAGAACGTAACGTGCGCGTATTTTTCTGTTTCCGCAATGTGGAGTTGTTTTTTATTAAGCGTAGCTAAATATTGCGGTAACGTGTTCGTGATTTCATCGGGCGGGAAAGCGACTCCTACGTTTTCAAAGGAAGAATCGTATACTGCAAAACCGACGTAAGTGGGGGAAAGGAAACCCGTTTTTCTTTCAAAACCGAGCGTCGCTCCCGTCTTTTTGTCGACGAACGGGAAAACTTCTTGCGAGAACATTCTTGAGATTTGTCTTGCTCTATCGGGACGGAAGTTGAAACAAATAATTGAATCGTTCTTTTCAATGAGCGCAACCGGTTTGCCGTTTTCAGTAAGGTTGGTCGGAAGTAAAAATTCGTCGGTTACGCCTTGTTCGTAGGACGCTTTCGCCATATCTTCCGCACTGCCTTCAAACTGTTCGCCTTCGCCCAAGGTAAGCATATTGTACGCCTTTTCTTCTCTATCCCAGTTGTTGTCGCGGTCCATTGCGTAATACCTGCCTGAAACGGATGCGATTTTACCGAAGTTGAGTTCGTTTAACTTGTTTTGCAATTCTTTCAAGAAATCCGCCCCAGAAGTGGGAGCGACGTCGCGCCCGTCGGTAAACGCGTGAATATATACGTTGTCAAGTCCTTCCGCTTTCGCCATTTCAACGAGCGCGTAAAGGTGTTCGGTGTGACTGTGTACGCCACCCGTGGAAACAAGCCCGAAAAGGTGGAGTTTCGTGCCTTTTTGCTTTGCTTGGCGCATAGCGAAAAGGAGCTGTTCGTTCTTGAAAAATTCTCCGTTTCGAATATCTTTGGTGATTTTGGTTAAATCTTGGTAAACGATACGACCTGCGCCGATGTTCAAGTGTCCGACTTCGCTATTGCCCATTTGACCGTCGGGAAGTCCGACTGCCATACCGCTTGCGCCAAGTTGGGTGCTGGGGTATTTTTGCATGAGCTCGTTGACGTATTTACTACCGTCTTTTACGATTGCGTTTCCCGTTTTGCTAGGGTTAATACCGTAACCGTCCATAATAATAATTGCGTAAGGTTTTTTCATTTCTAAATTTCCTTTTTTGTATTAGAAGTGGGGCAGGGGCGCGTTTTACGCGTACCTGCCCCCTTGTTATGTCGTTTATACAATAAAGTTTTTCTATTTTTAAGGGAAGATAGAAAAACTTTATGTAACGGAACGCGTTACAAAAAGCTTTTTAATCCATTTGAATTCGGTGTCAGTTTGCGTTTTGTTTCCGAACGTGAAAGATAGAAAAACTCGATGCAACGGAACGCGTTACAAAAAGCTTTTTAATCCATTTAAATTCGGTGTCAGTTTGCGTTTTGTTTCCGAACGTGAAAGATAGAAAAACTCGATGCAACGGAACGCGTTACAAAAAGCTTTTTAATCCATTTAAATTCGGTGTCAGTTTGCGTTTTGTTCCCGAACGTGAAAGATAGAAAAACTCGATGCAACGGAACGTTGCTTATTTGTCGAAGTTTACGATAGCCGCGAAATCGGGCGCTTTCAAAGACGCGCCACCGATAAGACCGCCGTCGATTTCTTCTTTCGCCATAAGTTCTTTGCAGTTGCCTGCGTTCATGCTACCGCCGTATTGAATGCGGATTTTTTCAGCGCATTTCGGGCAGAACATTTCGCCAATCGTCTTACGGATAAACGCAATCGTTTCGTTTGCTTGGTCGGCGGTTGCGGTTTTACCCGTACCGATTGCCCAAACGGGTTCGTAAGCGATAACGACGTCGGTAATGGTTTCGATGTCTTTCAAACCTTCGTGGATTTGTTGCGCTAAGACTTCTTCCGTCTTACCCGTTTCTCTTTCTTCTAAGGATTCACCGATGCAAACGATGGGGGTAAGTCCTGCTTTAAGCGCGGTAAGCGTTCTCTTGTTTACCGTTTCGTCCGTTTCGCCGAAATATTGACGGCGTTCGCTGTGGCCGATGATAACGTATTTAACGCCGTATTCAAGAAGCATAGCCGCCGAAATTTCGCCTGTGTACGCACCTTTTTCAGCGAAGTGTACGTTTTCTGCGCCGAGCCCGATATTCGTGCCTTTAAGAGCTTCGCTAACTGCGGGAATATCAATAGCGGGTACGCAAACGACTACGTCGCAGTTTGCGTCTTTAACAAGGGGAGCGATTGCGTTTACAAGCGCTACGCCTTCTTTTGCGGTGTTGTTCATTTTCCAGTTGCCTGCAATAATGGGTCTTCTCATAATTAATTTCCTTTTTGTATTTATTTTAATATTACAAGGGCGATTTTAACCGCCCTTGTTTTTTAGTTTTATTTGTCGTTAAGACAAGCGATACCGGGAAGAACTTTACCTTCGAAAAGTTCAAGGGATGCGCCGCCACCCGTAGAAATGTGGCTCATCTTGTCTGCGTAGCCAAGCACTTGTACTGCCGCCGCGCTATCGCCCCCACCGATAATCGTGGTTGCTTTGCCGTAAACGCTTGCAAGGGATGCGGCAACTGCTTTCGTGCCTTCCGCAAGGATGGGATTTTCGAATACGCCCATAGGGCCGTTCCAAATAACGGATTTTGCATTTGCAACGACTTCTGCGAACATTTTCTTGCTTTCAGGACCGATGTCCAGCCCCATCATATCCGCAGGGATAGCGTTAGTGGAAACAACCGTCGTTTCGATAGGTGCGTCGATGGGGTTGGGGAATTCTTTTGCTGCAACCGTATCAACGGGAAGAAGAAGTTGCTTGCCGAGCGCTTTTGCTTTCGCTATCATTTCTTTGCAATAATCAATCTTTTCATCGTCAACGAGCGAGTTACCGATTTCTCCGCCTTGCGCTTTGATAAAGGTGTAAGCCATACCGCCACCGATAACGAGCGTATCGCACTTTTCAAGCAAGTTAGTGATAACGTTGAGCTTGTCCGCAACCTTTGCGCCACCGAGAATAGCAACGAAAGGACGTTCGGGATTTTCAAGCGTATCAGCCATAACGGAAAGTTCTTTTTCAATCAAGAAACCGCAAGCAGCCGTCTTAACAAGACCCGCTTCAACGATGCCTGCCGTCGAGGAGTGGGAACGGTGAGCCGTACCGAACGCGTCGTTTACGTAAACGTCTGCGTAGCTAGCAAGCGCGTTCATAAACTCTTCCGTCTTCTTTTCTTCGCCTTTGTGGAAACGCAAGTTTTCCAAAAGTACGCATTCGCCTTCTTTGCAAGCCGAAACTTTTGCTTTCGCGTCTTCGCCGATAACGTCGGTTGCGAACGTTACTTTGCCGTCCAAAAGTTCGTTTAAACGAGTGGCAACGGGTGCAAGAGAAAGCTTGGTAGCGTCTTTAGCTGCTTTTGCGAGAAATTCTTCAGTTGCAGTAGCTTGTTCGCTTTCGGGGAGAGCCGAAACCTTTGCTTTTTCTTTTTTATTGAGTTCAATTTTGGAATCGAATACGTTGTGGGGTTTGCCCATGTGCGAGCAAAGAATAACTTTAGCGCCTTGTTCCATCAAATATTTGATGGTGGGGAGAGCGCCGATAATACGGTTTTCGTCGGTAATAACACCGTCTTTCATAGGTACGTTGAAATCACATCTTACAAGTACTTTTTTGCCTTTAACGCAAATGTCTTTTACGGTTTTCTTGTTCATAGATAAGAAATCTCCTTAATATTATTTTTCCATACTATATTATTGTAACGCATTTTTAAAAATTTGTCAACACTTTGGAAAAAATATCTAAAAATATTTCCTAAAACTTTCTTGAAAATTCTTTGCTCCAACCTTGACGAAAGGGTGAAAAATATGTTATAATAATACAAATACACTTAAGAAGGTGGCGTATGAGTAGAGCTGACGAGATTTTTGCGCAAAATATGACGGATATTATGGAAAACGGGTTTTGGGATACAGAACTTGAAGTTCGCCCGAAGTGGGAGGACGGAGTTCCTGCCCACACCGTTAAAAAGTTTGGGATAGTAAACAGATATAATTTACAAGAAGAGTTTCCCATTTTGACGATTCGTCGTACTGCGTTCAAGTCCTGCGTGGACGAGCTTTTGTGGATTTGGCAAAAAAAGAGCAATAATATTCACGATTTAAATTCGCATATTTGGGATAGTTGGGCGGACGAAACGGGTTCGATTGGTAAGGCTTACGGTTATCAACTCAGTGTAAAACATAAGTACAAGGAAGGGGAGTTTGACCAAGTCGATAGAGTGTTGTACGATTTGAAACACAACCCTGCGTCCCGTCGAATTATGACGAATATTTACAACTTCCAAGACTTGAACGAGATGAACTTGTATCCTTGCGCGTACTCGATGACGTTTAACGTTACGGGGGATACTTTGAACGGTATTTTAAACCAACGCTCCAACGATATGTTGACGGCGAATAATTGGAACGTTACGCAATACGCCGTGCTTTTGATTATGCTTGCGCAAGTTTCCGGCTTGAAAGCGGGCGAACTCGTGCACGTGATTGCCGACGCGCATATTTACGATAGGCATATTCCGCTCGTGAAAGAGGTTTTGGCGAAACCTAGACATAAAGCGCCTAAATTAATCGTTGACTCCAACGTTAAGAATTTCTATGATTTCACGGTCGACAGTTTTAAACTCGTTGATTACGAGTACGAGAAATTGGAAAGCAAGATACCGGTGGCGATATGATTAGAGCGATTGTACACGCTGACAAACAATGGGGTATAGGAAAAAACAACGATATGATGTTTTCCTTGCCTAAGGATATGAAATTTTTTAGAGAAACTACGCTTGGTAACGTCGTCGTAATGGGTGGCAATACTTTGCGTTCTTTTCCCAATGAAAAGCCGTTAAAAAACAGAGAGAATATCGTCTTGTCAAGGGGGCAGGTACGCGATGACTGTATTATCGTTCCCGACTTTGATTCGTTGAAAAAAGCGATGAAAGAACGTGAAGATAAAGAGATTTACGTGATTGGCGGTGGGGTTATTTATAAAGAATTGTTACCTTATTGTCAAGAAGTTCTGGTGACGAAAGTCGAAGCGATAGGCGGCGCAGAAGTATTTTTTCCGAATTTAGATGAGAATACGGATTTTGAGCTTGTTTACGAAAGTGAACCGCTTGATGATAATGGGCTTACTATTCGTTTTACCACTTATAAAAATCTTAACCCTAAAAAACTTTAAAATAACACCGTTTCCCGTTTGGATTATCGTTCAAAACGGGAAATTTTATAATTTTTATGAAAAAATAATAAAAAAGGCTTTAAAATTCTTGTCAATTCGTTAAAAAAGTATTAAAATAATAGGGTTGAAAAGTTTACTTAAGGAGTTAAAATAAGTGATTAGAGAAGATTTGAGAAACGTTGCTATTATCGCGCACGTTGACCACGGTAAGACTACGCTCGTTAATGAAATGTTGGCGCAAGGCGGTGTGTTCCGTGAAAACCAACAGGTCCAAGATAGAGTTATGGACTCGGGCGATTTGGAAAAGGAGCGCGGAATTACCATTCTTGCGAAAAATACGTCGGCGCATTATAAGGGCGTAAAAATTAATATTATCGACACGCCGGGACACGCCGATTTCTCGGGCGAAGTGGAACGCGTGCTTAAAATGGTGGACGGGGCGTTGATTTTGGTTGACGCGGCGGAAGGTCCTTTACCTCAAACCCGTTTCGTTATGCAAAAGGCGTTACAGCTTGGCTTGAAGTTGATTATCGTTATTAATAAAGTGGATAGACCGGACGCGAGAATTGACGAAGTCGTGGAAGAAATGCAACTTTTAATGATGGATTTAGACGCGACGGACGAGCAACTCGAAAGTCCTATCGTCTATTGTTGCGGTCGCCAAGGTACGTCTTCTCTTTCGCCTGATAAACAGGGCGAAAACCTGAACGCGTTATTCGATACGATTCTTGAAACCATTCCACCTATTGAAGTGGATACGGAAGGTGCGGGACAGTTGCTCGTTTCCTGTATCGACTATAACGAGTTTGTTGGTAGAATTGGTGTTGGTAGAATCGAGCGCGGGGTAATTCGTGCGAACGAACCCGTGTCCGTTTGTAATTTTAACGATAAAAAGGTGCGGACGAATTGCCGTATCGTGAATTTGTATCAAATCGAGGGGTTGGAAAGAACGCTTGTTCCGACGGCAAAAGCTGGTGATATCGTCGTGTTCTCGGGGATTGACGGACTTAACATCGGCGATACCGTGTGCGAGCCGAACGCGGTTGAACCCGTAGAATTCGTTAAAATCGACGAACCGACCGTAGAAATGACTTTTTCCGTCAACGATAGCCCGTTTGCAGGGAAAGAAGGTAAATTCGTTACGTCAAGACAACTTCGCGATAGATTGTATAAAGAACTTCTTCGCGACGTTTCTTTGCGCGTTTCCGATACCGAATATACGGACAGTTTCCGCGTTTGTGGTCGTGGGGAAATGCACCTTTCCATTTTGATTGAAACGATGCGTAGAGAAGGGTACGAATTCCAAGTATCTACCCCGAGGGTATTGTATAAGGAGATTGACGGCGTATTGCACGAACCTATTGAACGTTTCGTTGCAGACGTACCTGAAGATATGACCGGTCCCGTGTTCTCTGCGATGGGTAATAGAAAGGGTACGCTCGTGCACATGAGCGCGGTAGGGAATCGTATGCGTCTTGAGTTTACAGTGCCGTCACGTGGGCTTTTTGGGTATAAGAGCGCGTTCTTGACGGATACTAAGGGGCAAGGTATTATGAATACCATTTTCTTTGAGTACGAGCCGTATAAAGGGGATATGCAAAAGCGTAATACGGGTTCTCTCGTTGCGTTTGAAACGGGTGAAGCCGTTACTTACGGGCTTTTCAACGCGCAAGGTCGCGGACAACTTTTTGTAACGCCCGGTACACCCGTGTACGAAGGTATGGTCGTCGGCGTAACCAACTTGTCCGACGATATTAACGTCAACGTTTGTAAAACAAAGCACCTTACGAATACCCGTTCTTCAGGTAGCGACGACGCGCTTACGCTCGTGCCCGTAAGTAAAATGAGTTTGGAAGAATGTCTTGAGTTTATCAACGACGATGAACTCTTGGAAGTAACGCCTAAAACGCTCCGCATAAGAAAGCGTATTTTGGATAGCGAACTTCGCGCGAAGGCAAGATTTCGCGATAAGAATAAGTAATCTTAAAAAATAAGCAGAACTAAAAAGGCGAGTAAATCTCGCCTTTTTATTCACGCGCGCACGCGTATATATATAATAATGTAATAAAGTAATCAAATTTAAAAATTATTATCGTTCGTGGTATAAAACGTTGATGTAAAGGGAATAAAAGGTTTGTGAAAACAGAGCGAAAAAAATTTTTTAAAAAAATAAAAAAAGTTTGTTCAAACGCTTGACTTTGCTTTACGAATTTGATATTATAGATAAGCTGTGTAAATATGCGTTGTATAGGGTTGATGCGGGAAGTTACTGCAAATCCAAGACAAAAGCCGTCTTGGCAGATAATTTCCGTTGACAAAAGTGGGACTAGATTCCTGCGACTAACCGAGGCTTTGCGATGAACGCTCGCTGCCAAAGAGTGTTTTTATTTTGCAAAGAACTCGATACACACGGATGTGTTGATACGGCAAAACAAAAGTTAGTATAAACAGTAAAAGGAGTAACAAAAATGGCAGTACAAAAAATCAGAATTAAGTTAGCGGCGTACGAACACGAACTCGTTGACGAAGCGGCAAGCCGTATCGTTGAAACGATGAAGAAGAGCGGGGCAAAGATTTCCGGTCCTATCCCCCTTCCCACGGAAAGAGAAATCATCACGATTCTCCGTTCGCCCCACAAATATAAGGATTCTCGTGAACAATTCGAAATGAGAACGTATAAGAGAATCATCGACATCTATTCGCCTAACGCAAACCTTTTGAACTCTATTCAATTGCCTGCAGGCGTAGATATCAAAATCAAACTCTAATAAAGAGTTATCAACAATTTGCCGAGAAATACTTTTAAATGGTATTCGAGAAAATAAAAAAAATTTAAGGAGTGAACTTTATCTATGAATAAAGCAATCATCGGTCGTAAAGTTGGGATGACCCAAATCTTTACGGAAGACGGGAAAGTGATTCCCGTAACGGTAGTGGAAGCAGGTCCTTGCCCCGTAGTTCAAGTTAAGACGGTTGAAAACGACGGATATTCCGCGTTGAAAGTCGGCTTTATCGAAACGAGCGAAAAGGCGTTGACCAAACCCGAACTCGGACAGTTTAAAAAGGCTGGCGTTAAGCCCCACAAGGTTTTGAAAGAACTTCGTGTGGATAACGCAGAAACCTACGAAGTAGGCGCAGAACTTAAAGCTGACGTTTTCGCGGCAGGCGACAAGGTAGACGTATCCGGTTTGACGAAAGGTCACGGTTTCACGGGTGTAATTAAGAGATGGAATCAACACCGTCTTAAGATGACGCACGGTACTGGTCCCGTACACAGAGAACCCGGTTCTATGGGTCCTATCAGCTCTCCTTCGAGAGTTTTCAAGCATAAGCACCTCGCTGGTCAATACGGTCTTGAAAACGTAACCATTCAAAATCTTGAAGTTGTGAAAGTTGACCTTAACAGAAACGCGCTCTTGATTAAAGGCGCGATTCCCGGACCTAAAGGTAGCGTTGTTACGATTAAGAACAGCGTAAAGAGCAAATAAGGAGAGTGAAAGACAATGGCGGCTATTAAAGTATATAATATGCAAGGCTCTGAAGTCGGCACGATGGAGTTAAACGACAGCGTGTTCGCAGTTGAATATAGAGAGTCTTTAATCCATCAAGCAGTCGTTACCCGTCTTGCTAACGAAAGACAAGGTACGAAATCCACCCTCACGAGAAGCGAAGTAAGAGGCGGCGGTATTAAGCCCTGGAGACAAAAGGGTACGGGTCGCGCTCGTCAAGGTTCGATTCGCGCTCCCCAATGGATTAAGGGTGGCGTAGTATTCGCTCCGAAGTCTCGCGACTTCTCCAAGAAGATGAACGCGTCTGCGAAGAAAGCGGCTCTTCTTTCCGCTCTTTCCAAGAAGGTTGCGGACGGCGAATTCGTCGTAGTTGACGAATTGAAAGTTTCCGCTCCCAAGACGAAGGAAATGGCGGCGTTTGCGAAAGCGCTCAACCTTACGAAAACTGCGCTCGTGGTTATGGATAACGACGATATCAACGTAATCCGCGCGGCGGCTAACCTTCCCAAGTTGGAAACGATGCCCCTTGCGCAACTCAGCACCTACGAAGTAGTAGCGAATAAAACCATCGTTATGACGAAGGCTGCTGTTGAGAAATTCCAGGAGGTTAACGCGTAATGTTTGCAGAAGACATCATTATTAAACCCGTCTTGACCGAAAAGGGATACGACGGTATTGCGTCTAAAAAATATACGTTCATCGTTAAGAAAGACGCAAACAAAACGGAAATCAAATTGGCAGTCGAAAAAATCTTCGGCGTAAAAGTTGCAAGCGTAAACACCGTTACCTGCAAAGGTAAACTCAAGAGAATGGGCAGAAACGAAGGGTATACTCCCGACCGTAAGAAGGCTATCGTTACTTTGAAAGAAGATAGCAAGGCCATCGAATTCTTTGAGTCTTTGACCTAATAGGAGGAAATTAGAAAATGGCTATTAAAACGTATAAACCCACGTCGGCTGGTCGTCGTTTCGTAACCGTTCTTACCAACGATGATTTGACCCCCGGCGCTAAGCCCGAAAAGTCTCTTATGCACGACCAACGTCACAGCGGCGGTCGCAACAACTTGGGCAGAATTACGACCAGACACATTGGCGGTGGTAACCGCAGAAAATACCGTATTATCGACTTCAAGAGATTGAAAGACGACATTCCTGCAACGGTTAAGAGTATTCAATACGACCCCAATAGAAGCGCGCACATCGCTCTTTTGGCTTACGCAGACGGCGTAAAGGCGTATATCCTTGCTCCCGTTGGCTTGAACGTTGGCGATAAAGTTATGAGCGGTGCGAAAGCGGACATTAAAGTCGGCAACGCGTTGCCCCTTGAAAACATTCCCGTAGGTACGATGGTACACAACGTAGAGCTTACCCCCGGTAAGGGCGGTCAAATCGCAAGAAGCGCAGGTATCTCCGCGCAAATTATGGCTTGCGAAGGCAAATACGCAACCATCCGTATGCCGAGTGGCGAAATGAGATATATCAACGCGAAGTGCCGTGCGACCATCGGTCAAGTAGGCAACGTTGACCACGAACTCGTTTCCCTTGGTAAGGCTGGTAAAGCAAGATATCTCGGTTTAAGACCTGAAGTAAGAGGTTCGGTTATGAACCCTGTTGACCACCCTCACGGTGGTGGTGAAGGTAAGTCTCCGATTGGCCATGCCGGTCCTTTGACTCCTTGGGGTAAACCTGCTCTCGGTTACAAGACGAGAAAGAAGAAGAATGCAACGAACAAGTTCATTCTTAAGAGAATTAACTAATCGGAGGATTGAAAAATGTCAAGAAGCGTAAAGAAAGGACCTTACGTCGAAGCGAAACTCTTTGAAAGAATTCAAGCGATGAACGCTGCGAATGAGAAAAAAGTTATCAAGACCTGGTCGAGAGCATCGACAATCTTCCCCGATTTCGTAGGTCATACGATTGCGGTATACGACGGACGTAAACACGTTCCCGTATACGTAACGGAAGATATGATTGGTTGCAAGCTCGGTGAGTTTGCTCCCACCAGAACGTTCCACGGTCACGCCGCGAAAACGACTAGCGGTAAATAAGGAGAAATAGAAAATGGCAACGAATATGATTAAAAAGACGAAAAGGGTTGAAGAAAACAGAGAAAAACGCCCTTATGCTGTCGCTAAATACATTAGAGTTTCCCCTTACAAAGTAAGAACTGTTCTTGCTTTGATTCGCGGAAAGGACTACAGAGAAGCGAAAGCAATCCTTGAACACAGTGTTAATGGTAGCGCGCTTGCGGTTAAGAAAGTTCTTATGTCCGCTGCGGCAAACGCTGAACACAATATGGGTATGGACAAGAACGACTTGTACGTAGCGGAATGTTTCGCTGACGGCGGTCAAATGCTTAAGAGAATGCAACCCGTTTCCAAGGGACGCGGACATGCAATCTTAAAGAGAACGAGTCACATCACCGTAATTTTGGACGTTAAAAAGTTGGAAGGAGAATTATAATGGGACAAAAAGTTAATCCTCATGGTTTGAGAGTAGGTGTTATCACCGGTTGGAATACCCAATGGTATGCAGATAAAAAAGAATT
>SVHK01000008.1 GCA_015055865.1 Clostridiales bacterium
ATTTCTTCCGTTCCTTCTGGAGTCATTGTTGAATAGCGTGAGATGTCCGTTAATTTCTCAATATCATCTCCATCACAAGAAGCAAAGGAAAGACAAAATATAGCACCTAAAATTATTGATATGAGCCTTGGAAATTTTTTCTTCATATGTATACCTCCATTCAATTATATCACATCTTGACGATTTTTTCAATCGAGCATAATAGGTCGCAAGGATATTTTTAACGATTACCTACATAATTTTAACGATTAGGGTATCTTTTTAACGATTACCCATAATTTTAACGATTACCGCATAATTTTAACGATTTGAGGATGGGTAAAAAAAGTAGGCGCAACCAAAAATCGGCTCTCAACGGTCAAAACTACCGTCAAAAGCCGAAAATAAGGTAAAAATACCCCTAAAAGCAACAAAAAGGGTAATAATCTCGATACTTTTTGTATCAAAATTATCACCCTTTCGTGGTCGAGGCGACGGGATTCGAACCCACGACCTCTTGGTCCCGAACCAAGCGCGCTACCAACTGCGCTACGCCTCGTAATCTTTTTCAATTATACACAAATTGCCCCTCTTTGTCAAGAATAAATTTCCGCTTTTTTATAAATTTTCCCCTTTTTTATAAAAACTTTATTTGTCTCACAAAAAAGTTCTTTTCTTTGCTTTACAAATCATAACTATATTGCTATAATATAAGTTACCGATTGTTTTTTATTAAACAAAATAAAAAGGAGCATTCTACTATGGACGTAAAAATCTATCTTCCTTTAACGCTCGTAGTCTTCGCAACTATCGTTACCTTGTGCTACGTATTCATTCTATTTCACAAGATTTCAAAGCTCAAAATAGCCAACAAAAAAGTTGAAGAACTTCAGGAATATATCCATAACGGCGCTCTAACCTTTCTCTCTCGAGAATACAAGGTTATTATCCCCTTCGTTTTAGGGATAGGCGTAATCTTGACGATGTTGGGCTTTATTCCACAACTTCAAGGCGCTGAAGGTATCGGTTGGCCCGCGGCAATTTGTTTTGCCATTGGCGCACTATTCTCTGCGATGGCTGGTTGGATTGGTATGTCCATTGCAACCAAAGCAAACGCAAGAACGGCAATAAAAGCAAAGGAAGAAGGTATGTCAGGCGCATTAAAAACGGCGTTTGGCGGTGGCGCGGTGCTGGGTCTTTCCGTTGCAGGCCTGGGGCTTTTAGGCTTAACGACCATCTTTCTCGTAGTTTACTGGATTAGCGGTAGCCTTAGCCTTTCCGTTCAAGTACTTACAGGGTATAGCCTTGGTTGTTCCATGATTGCGCTCTTCGCGCGTGTAGGCGGCGGTATTTATACCAAAGCAGCCGACGTAGGCGCAGACCTCGTCGGAAAATTAGAAGCAGGTATCCCCGAAGACGACGCGAGAAATCCTGCAACTATTGCTGACAACGTTGGCGACAACGTTGGTGACATTGCCGGTATGGGTTCCGACCTTACGGAATCGTACGTCGGTTCTATAATTTCCTGCCTTACTATGGCGCTTTTCACCTTTAGCTCAAATACAAACGGCTATAAATATTTACTCTTTCCGCTTTTGATTTGTGCCGTTGGCGTTTTGGCTTCCGTTTTTTCCGCATTGATTATCCGCGCTAGAAACTGGAAAGATCCCCACAAAGCACTGAACATCTCTACGTATATAGCAACGGGCATCGTCATAGTGGCGTCCGTATTGCTGTCTATTTTCTATCTTAAGGAATGGAAATTTATGCTTTGCGTTATTAGCGGTCTTGTGGCAGGCATAGCAATCGGGTTCGTTGCCGAGCTCTATACGTCCGACGAGTTTAGCTCGGTAAAACAAATCGCAAAAGAATCACAAACGGGACACGGCACGAATATTATTGCAGGCCTCGGCGTTGGTATGAAGTCTACTTGTCTTACCATCGTTTGTCTTTGCTTTGCAATCGCACTTGCCTATTTCTTTGGCGGTGCATATGGAATTTCCTTGACAACAGTCGGTATGCTTTGTACCGTAGGCATTACCGTTTCGGTTGACGGCTACGGCCCTATCGCCGACAATGCAGGCGGTATTGCTGAAATGGCGGAGCTCCCTAAAGAAGTTCGAACTATCACCGATAAACTTGACTCCGTTGGCAACACAACCGCAGCTATCGGTAAAGGTTTTTGTATCGGTTCCGCAACGCTTACGGCGCTTGCTTTTATTTTATCCTTTATTGAATCGGCAAAAGTGTCAATCACCCTTGAAAATCCTTGCGTTCTTATCGGTTTAATTATCGGCGCAATGCTCCCTTATCTCTTCTCTGCAATGACCATCGCTTCGGTAGGTAAAGCGGCAAATAAGATTTTCTGCTCAATAGATGCTTTATAAAGCTCATATAATTGTTTTGTTTTTCCGCTTACGCTATACTAAATTGTATCCGCCACTTTTTACAAGTAGCGGAGCATGAGTTTTATCCCATCGCATTTTATCTTTTGTTCTCCCTTAATTGTATTTCTTACGATAAATAACCTTACAGCTTTTCAAATTAGCAATAAATTTACAATCTTTTAACACACATCTATCCAATTGCATAATCATTTCGAAATATTACAATACGTTCGTCGTTACCATTTCAGACCACATATAACATCCGAATATTTCTTCTTTTGAAAAACGGTCTAGTATATTTTCTTCAAGCTCGGGAATGTTAATAATATTTCCTTTGACGTAGTCCATCAGCCGTTCTCGACATGACCGCAATCTTTGTTTCAATCCACCCAAACGAATATCGTGTACGTCGAACCCATTCGGGTTATTTTCTTTATACCAAAGATCGCGGAATTTTTGATAAAAAATCTCCAGCTTGGTTTCCACCAATAAATATTCTTCTATAATCTTAGAAAGCTGAAAATTCTCTTTCTTATTGTAAGCAATTCTTGTACGATACCCCAATCCGTATTTTAAAGACAATACGTCGCAAAGCGATGCTAAAGCTTCAAAAATATAGGAATAATTTTTACTCTTTTGGGCATAACCGAATAGCAGCTCTGCGTACTTGGTATATTCTTCGTTTATACTGTCTTTAATTTCACTTTCCAGCCAACAATTAAAAGGATCTCCGTATAAAGCGTATTTACTTATATTACTTTTGCAGTTTCTATTCTCACCAACGTAATTCGGAAGATCGCAAGCGCTAAGAGCGTCAAAATCTTCTCCCGTAATTTGGTTAAACTCCGTTTTAATTTTAGTCATATCTCTTTGCCCGTCATAAAGCTTTTTTAATGCAAAAAGAGACGGTAATACCGAATAAAACGAGCATTCTTTTCCATTATCCCCCCATAACGCAAATAAAACATTATCTATCTGATGCTCTTTAGCCGCTTGCATTGCGGGAATCATTGTCTGCATTGTAAATTCATTACCCGATGCAAAACCCGTCCAAGTCCACGCTCCGCCTGCGAACCAAATTTCGTTATTGAATTTTTTGTGTGCCAAAAACATCTCGTCGTACATTTTCTTATCTTCATGATAATAATCCCAATACACCAAGCCAACGTTCTTAGGCGTAATTTCAATAACATCTTGAGAAATATTAGGGTTTTTGGGAGCATATTCGCCATGATTGCCTAAGCGAAAAAACATATCCGACCACATAATCGGCTTGAAATTATATTTTTCGGCTATATCAATTACTTTTTTCAAATGATTACTTAAAATCTCAAAACGATTTTTAAATCCATTCTTGTCCAAATATTTTCCTAACCCTAACATATGAGCTTCATCCATACCGATATGGACGTAATTCGATTTGAAACATTTACGCAAAGTTTTGAAAATGCTTTCAATAAGCTTATAGGTCCTATCTTCTTCCACTAGCAAAATATCTACCGTATCGTTAATAGCTCGGTATTCCTCCCACCGAAAAATTTGATTCAAATGAGCAAGAGTTTGTACGCAAGGAATGACCTCTATTCCGATTTTTTCACACTCTTCTACAACAAACGAAAGTTGTGCTTGCGTATATCTACCTCTCATATATCCAAAAAACGGCTCTCCCTCGACCTCAAACGTATCTTCGGTGTAAAGCTGAATCATGTTATATCCAAAGGATTTCAAGAGCTTTGCAAAATTGATTACTTCTTCGGGCTTCATTACCGCATTACGAGAACAATCGAGCATAACACCAAATCTTTTCATTACTGGCTCTTCTCCTTTTATTTATTATTCGCAATATTCATATATACTCAACAGCGGGAATTTTTTCAGCTAACCACCGTACGAACAAAACAATCGGCGTTGCGATCGTCGTAAAGAATAACCCTGCCGCAGACAATACCCCGTAAAAACCTTCTACGCCTGACTTGTTTGAATATACTTGATTAAACATCCAAAAGTTCAACGTCGAAGTTCCGGAAGCACCGCCCGTAAACAAAAGAATCGGACCGCCTGCGCCTAAAAATCCCGTCATTGAGAAAATTAAAAGCGAAGATATCGTAGGCATAATTAACGGCAATATAATACTCCAAAGTTCACGCCAAATTCCACAACCGTCAATGCACGCTGCTTCTAATACTTCTTGAGGGATTCTTGTCAACGCTCCACCCCACATCAACATATTGCTCGGCAAGCCAAGCCAAATCGTGTAGATAATAATCGTCGTTGTCGCCGTTTCTTCTAAAGAGAACAAACCCACCGCAGGGAAAGGATGACCTAACTGCTCGAAAATTAACCCAACCGGACCCCAAGGTTTTACGAATTCTTTAAATACGGTTACCAAAACCATCGACGATATGATACTAGGCAAATAGAAAACGATTCTAAAATATCTGTAACCGAAAATCTTTTTATACAAAAAGTAACTAATGATAATCCCTGTCGGAAAAAAGCATAAGCCAACAACGAAATAAAGCAAAGTGTTTTTTAACGCCAAACCTATGCTACCGTCGGCAGCCGTAAGTTCTTTAAAAAAGTATTCAAAATTATCCAATGTCCATCCGCCTTGCGCATCTTGAAAAGCCAATGTAAAAGAACTGAGATTTATATAAAGATAAAAAACTAAAAAGTGTATGATCGGTATTAATAACATTGCCGTTAAAAATATCGTTTTTTCCTTTTTTCTCAATTCATTTTTCTTATTTTCGACCATATTTATCCTCCCCATCTAATTATTTTGTATTCAGAGAATAGTATTCCATATAATCCAACCATTCCGAACAGCCGAACGTAGTGGAAAAACCCATAAAGAACTCCCCTTCGCCATGTTCAGGAAAACTTATTTCTACGTCATTCAAAAATTGAGAAAGCTTTACTTGCGTCCACGTATTGTCGCGATGGAAGGTGGGAACGTAAAACTTTCCATTCCCTTCATATACAACTTCGCCGTTAATTTTCAAAACAAACGGGCGCGTACCACCACAAGAAACCCTCGAAAATTTATTAGCTGTTGCATTTAATTGAATGGAATATGTATAAGCGCCTTGGGGTACGTTGAAAAAGGTGGAAGTATTTTCAAAGTAGCTGATTTCCCCCGTATTTTCATCCTTGATTTGCCATTCACGCGACATCGGCAAACCGGCTTCCACCAAAAATCTCAAACCGCCGATTTCAAGGTTGATAAGCAAAGGATTGTTTTGCGTTCTTTTTACGTTTTTCTTTAACAGAACTCTCAAAGGAATTTCTACGCTTTCCCCTGCTTTTAAGGAAAACTCGCTATTTGTTTTGTCTGCCGTGAAATGATACGGGAAACTAAAATCCAACTTTCCTTTTATCTCAAAGGTGTTTGTATTGACGAGTTTCAAGGAATATTCCGTCTTTTCATTGGGGACAATTGCTATCTTTTCGGGATATTTCAAAACCATCATACAAGGGGTATGTGCCAATAACGATTCTTTACTCCCAACGCTCCAATCAAATACTTTTTCGTAATCGTTCGTCCACGGCTGGGGCATTTTTATATTTTTATAATTAGTCAAACCTTCAACGGTTACTTTTCCGTAATATTCTTGTACGAAATAGGAAACGCACATAACCGTATCGCAAAACTCCCCAATCGTTCTATCACAATGCGCGTTTACAATATTTTCAGAAAGCACCAATGCGTCACCTATCGGGTCGGTCCACTTTTTATCAATTCTATCGGAATCTATAATCCCCATGATCGACCCAACGGTCGCACAGGTACAATCAGCGTCATAACCCAAAGACGCAGCCGTACAAATTGCTTTATCAAAATCACCTTCACAGGAAATTAAAGACAGTAAAATAAAGGATAAATTGATAATTACGTTTGTCCAATTATCCGAATAATATTTTTCAAGAACCAACGCGCGCACTTTCAACACGTCTTTTGTCTTTTCATATGCTTCGATTACATCCGAAAAGGCGTTATATAACTTACTCTTTTTATCGATACATTCCAAACCAACTGCAACAAGTTTTTTAATATCGCTTTCCACAAAAGCTTGGCTTTCAAGTGCCGCCAAGAACATTTCTGCGTATATCCCGTCCTCGTTATGGTCGGTCGTAGCGTCTTCTCTTGCCAATAAAGACGCCAATTTAGGGTTAGCAGGCGCTAGACACGCCCACAATTCGCTACGAATCGCACCGCCCATTCCTTCCGTAAATTTATTGCGATAGATACCGCTTAAAGGAGCGTTTATCCCTAATTTATGGTTAGCAATCGCTACACCGTATTCGTCGGGTGCACTATCAAGAATATGCTTAAGCCAAATATCCGCAATATTTAACCTTGATACCGGTAATCCTTTATGTAATAAAATTTCCAAATTCAAAACCTGTAAATCCAAATCGTCGTTTGCAAGCATTTTCGTAGGCACGGGATTATAATAAGTCACTTCATTTACTCTAATGTCCCCTTCATACGGTATTCCTAAAGTACCGCCAACCGTTTTTCCAATAAACGCGCCTTTTACTTTCTTTTTATATTGCTCAAAAGAAATATTCATTTTTTCTCCTTAATTCTCACTTTTATTCTTTCATCAATTTTACTAGCTTACCATCTTGCGTTGCCGATTCTTCCGCAGCAAATCCCATTTCGTGGCTTTGCATAGATACATAAATATCCGACAACATTTCCGCTTGTTTATAGTTTTCACTAAACTCTCTAACCAAGCCCATATCTCCACCACCGTGAGAGGCGTAAATTTCATTTTCGTAAGAACATTCCGCTTTCTATTCCTTTTTAACTAAAATAAACTTTTACGTTATAACAACGACCTATTTCACCGACAGGAAGAATGTTGCCGTCTAACACCACACCGTCCATAACAAGCAAACCTTTATCCGAGCGTATAAATTCAATATTATACGTCGCGCCTCTAAACGTTCTTTTCACTTGCGCGTTATTCCAATGTTTCGGGAAACAGGGAGAAATAAGCAATCCGTTTTTAACCGCTCTTACGCCGACGATATATTCCATAATCGCACGATACATCCAACCTGCAGTACCAGTCACCCAACTCATCGGCGCATCACCCTTGCGATACTTGCTCTCCGGCCCGATATACATATTGCTAATAGCATACGGCTCCATTCCGTTATCGGGATTGTTTGGATTATCATAAGAAATCTTTTTCAAAGTTTCGTAAGCATTATCCCCTCGCCCCAACAAACAATCGGCAACGATTTTGAAAGCAACGCCGTGATTATATACCGAACCGTTTTCGACCAACCCCGCCTTAAAATAGGACATTCTGCCAATTCGTTTCGTCCCTTCTTTATAAGACGGCGCACATTGAACGTAACCGTAGGGACAAGCTAATCGCTCTTCAACTTGATCCATTAAAGCATTTAACGTTTGCGTATCCGCTAATTCCGCTAATACAGCCCATGTTTGCGGATTGAGAAAAATTTTCGCATATTCGTTTTCATCTGAACCTATTTTTTCGCCGTAATCGTTATAACCGTACAATAAATGCCCACCGTCAAAACCGTACTTCATTACGTTTTCTTTCAATTCATCTCGGCGAGATTTATACAATGGAATCAAATCTCTTTTTCCGCAAAAATCAAGAATTTCAATAAATTCGTTATACGCTTTTATTGTCGCAATCGTACACCAAACACTTTCGCCTTTTCCTTGTAATCCGACACCGTCCAAACTGTCGTTCCAATCCCCGTGACGAAATAAAACCAAACCTCGTTCTCCTCGCGAAGAGTATAAATAATCCATTGCGCGTTGAACGTGCTCAAACACTGAATACGTTTCTTCCGTACCGCGATACGGTAAAAACCCTTCAGGCTTATACGCATTCTCGTAACTATCGCCCTTTCTATAAGGAACTTTTTCCTCTAATACCGATAAATCTCCGCTTTCGTATAAATATGCCAATACGGTTGCGGGAATCCAAGCGCTACTATCGTTAAAGGGCGACGTATTATCTGGTTCAAACATTCGAATAGGATTTCCGTCTTCGTATTGATGTTTTAATATTTCTTGTATACGCTTTCGAGCCAAAGGAGTATCCAAAGCAACAAATGCGGCAGTATCCTGCATTACGTCTCTAAATCCTCTACCGTACAAACGCCCCCAATCTTTTCCTAACGAAAGTTGTCTTTTCAGCCAAATATTCGCCATAGAATTAACGTATTCGTCAGGGGTAACTATTTCCATAGCGTCAAGTCCCAATTCACAACGCTTACGTTGTTTTTGGAGTTCTTCTTCAAAACTTTCTTTATTTGAAAAACGCTTTGCTCCATCTAAACATTCTTGATAATTTTTGCCGAAACCGCAAACGATTACCGTTTCAAAGCTTTCACCCGCAGTCAAATCCACAGCATACTGAAACGCACCTAAATAATTTTCTTCAAAAACCGACCCTAAACAAGACAATTTCTCCGTTTTCAGCCCCTGCGGTTCTTCGAAGGTATTATATAGCCCCCTAAAATCATTAGTCGTCACGGCAAAAGATTTTACTTCTTTGTCGGTGGAAAGATAGCTTTTTACGTATTCGTTTGGTAGCTTATCTCCCGTAACATCATAATAGATGCCGTTTAAGCCCTTGTCAAAATCCGCGCCCGCATAAGCTTCGTGTCCACCATTTTCAACCTTTGGCGAAACACAAAAATACAAATCCAACGCCTTACTTTGACGAGATTCATTAATTACTTTTACAAAAAATATTACCGCGTTTCCTTCATTTGGAACTACGGTCGTATATTCTGTTTTTATTCCTTTGTGCTTACTAACGATTTTTTGATATCCCAAGCCTACGTGACATTCAAAAATGTCAAATTTTTCTTTTTTATAATTTCTATTGGGCGAATAAAAACTATTATCCGCTCTATCCTTGATATAAATCAAGCGCTCGCCGTTAAAAATCGATAAATTACGAATCCCGCTTTCAATGGGACGACGAATTCCGTTAATTACGCTCCAAGAGGTACCGAACCCAAACTGATCGCACGCACAAACCGTCGTATCATTCCAAAGGTAATTGAGCAACGGTCTTTTAGGATACATATTTTTTATAACGTATTCTTTTTTTAAATCGTCAAAAAAGCCTATCATCTTTTGTTCCTCATTTTTTATTATTGAATTGAAATTGAGCAAAATCCACCTAATAATACTATTCAACCCAAAAAAATTATACAACAAAAACAACCGTTTGTATAGTATAAAATCGTCAAAAGGTATGTATATTTTCGCCAGTTTTTTAGTAAAAGTAAAAAAACACCGCCTAAAAAGGCGATGTTATAATAATATTTTACAAGATATCCAAAAATTGAGAATTTTTTATTTCTTTCCGTAATTTTCTCTATATAAAGAAGGGGAAATCCCCTCGTTTTTCATAAAACATTTTTCAAAATGCGAAGAATCAAAAAAACCGCAATCAAGCGAAATATTAACGATTGTATCTTTCGTTGAGATTAAAAGCTCTTTTGCTTTATCTATTCTCGTCATCAAAAGATATTGCATAGGAGTTTTATTTACGACCATTTTAAAATACCGTCCAAGCGTAGCGATAGAAACGTGAAAATTTTCAGCAATCGCTTCAATCGTAATTTTCGACGATAAATTTTTTCGCATATATTCTATCACTTTAATCACTACGTTTTCGTATTCAAAAACAGTATTAGTATTCTGCGTTTTCTTTTCTTCCGAACAACCTCTCCCACTATCACTGTAATAATAACAAAACAAGCTAATCATTTGGAATACTATCGATTCTTTAATAAAATTAATAAATACGTCGCTATTATCTTCTTGTTCGGCTTCTACTTCCGATCTTTTATCGACAACGTCCGTCTTGTAATTCATTAATTCTTTAATCTTTTTCGTTATTACACTAAACGCTTCTTTATGTAAATGTAAAAAAGCATTTCTTGTCATTTGATTTCTCATCTCCGGTTCAATTTGAAATAAAGAAACATAACCATCCAGCAATTCTAATTTTTCATTAAAATAATTAAAAAAATCATCGTTAATTAAGATATGGAATATAATCATATTTTCAATTTCAAAATAGCCGTGTTCCATATGCGGACAAATAATAAAAACATCTCCTTCATTTGCGTAAACTTTTCCGCCGTTAATATAATGAACGCCTCGGCCTTGCACAACGATATTTATTTCATAAAATTCGTGTCTATGCATTTTTATCGGATATTTCAAACTGGAATCGTGATAATAACATATAATATTTTTTTTAGTTTTCCCATTTAAAAAGAAATCAATTAAAAAATAATCGTGATTGCTTTTAGGCAATTTTTCTGGAATATTTAAATCGCTCATTTTTCGCTCCTATATTTAAAAACTACGCTTTTATATTATATATCCTAATTTTATTTTTGTCAATAGTTTTAAAAAGTCTTGTTTTTACTATCAATTTCATCAACGGGAATGAGTCTTATACAGTACAGAACTCATTCGCAAATTTAATATTTTTTGTTTAAATTTTGGGGTTCACTTCAGTTATTTGTCTTGGCGCTTTATACAGGACTACGTCCTAACGAATACAGGACGGCAAAAATTGACGGACAGTTTATTGTAGCGGTTAATAGCAAGCGAAAAACGAAAAAAGTGCAATATAAGCGGATTCCTATTTGTAAAAAGTTATCGAAGTATTTAGAGAGCATAACGCAATTTCCCGTTTATCACGACAAATACATATCTACGGAATTTTCTAAATACTGCCCTAATCACAAGCTTTACGATTTGTGAACCACTTTTTATTCAAGGTGCAAGGAACTGAACGTAGCGGAAAACGCGTTAAAAGAATTTGTCGAACATAGTTTAGGTGCGCTTGGAAACGCCTACACCGATTTATCCGACGAATACCTACTAGCCGAGGGAAAGAAATTAGATAATTGGTAAACGAATTCTTCCCCAAAACTTCTCCATTTTCAAAGATTTTCAACCCATTACACAACAAAAATAGGCGGTTTTTTAACGAAAAATCGCTAAAAAACCGCCGTTTTGGTGACCTTATCGGGACTCGAACCCGAGTTTACGCCGTGAGAGGGCGTCGTCTTAAC
Organism: Clostridiales bacterium; assembly: GCA_015055865.1. Classification (GTDB taxonomy): domain Bacteria; phylum Bacillota; class Clostridia; order Christensenellales; family Borkfalkiaceae; genus Scatosoma. The sequence continues at coordinate 11,475 of SVHK01000008.1, forward strand.
CGCTTGACCATAAGGCCGTCATTTCTATTGCTTATGTAGTATAGCACATTTTTTTGCCTTTCGCAAGTGTTTTTCACCTTTCCTTTTAATTTTTTTCACATTCATTGAAAAAACACCTTCTTCCCCTTTTTTTAAAAAATTTTAGACCCGCCAAAAGCCGAGTCTATCTCTATTTTTATTTTATCATATTGACAATACGCCCGTCGCAAGCATACCAACCGCAACGCCCAACCACTGCCACCATTGCATTTTTTCTTTGAACACGAACGCCGAAAACAAAGTCGTTACGATTAAACCACCTACGGAGATCACGGGATAAATTAAGCTCGGCGAAAGAGTACTCGTCGCCATATACATCACAGCCAAATTCATCAACACGTTTCCTACGCCCGCAATCACAGGAAAAGGCAACGACTTTTTTATAATTTCTTTACTATCCGCTTTATCGTCGCGCAAATACAAAACCAAGCACACGCTTACCGCGATAATCATTGCGGAAAACATTAAAAAATTACCATACTGGCCGTCGTACGCCCGTTGTTGTGTCTTTTGCACGATAGAGCAACCTGCATTACCTAAAAACATTATTAACACGTACGTAAGCCACTTCAACGAGACCCTGCTCCCTTCCTTTTTCCCTGAATACAAGCAAAGCCACAACGCAAGCGCAACCAACGCAAGACCAAGCCAAGTCCACCATCGAGGCGTTTCCCAACCGACGATAAAACCCCAAATCGCAACGGCTATCAAGGAAAGTTGCAAAATCAACGACGTTAAAAGAATGGGACCAGTTTTCAAGGCGTAAATGGTAGAAATCGCGCAAATCGCGTAAAATATACCGAATAGAACCGCGTAAGGTAATACCGACCATTCCACTTGCAAATCACTTAAAAACAAGACCATCCAACCGACGAACACCGTGCCGATGATAAGCAAATTATAAAGAGAAGACGCGCCTTTTTTACCGTCGTTCTTACGATTATAAAATCCGCCGAAAATGGACACGAACGAAACGAAAAAAACTGAACTTATTAAACATAAATACGGCATACGCCACCCCACTAATACAAGTTTTACCTATCCCAAATGATCCCAAATACGTTTATATACTATGTAAAAACGGCGCACCAAGTACGCCGTTTTTTAATTTTAGTCTTCTAAACCTTCGTTGAGTTTTACAAGCAACGCGTCAAGGTCTTCGCCGTGAACGGCAACCGCTTGAGCGACCGTTTCGCCGTGCGCCATCGCGCAACCGAAACAATGCATACCAGCGCTCATCAAAATTTCAGGAGCGTTGGGATTAATTTGCAAGCAATCCGCAATCAAGGTATCCGCAGTAATCTTTGCCATAAAATTATTCTCCTTTAATGATTTTTAACTTTTACTATTTTAGCATATTTGATTAAAAAATACAAGCTGTCCGCATAGGTTTTCAACATTTTTTATAAAACTTTTACAAAACCAAAGCCAACCCGATTAATGCGGAACATAACGCAGGTACGCCCACCGCAACCCCGTAAACAATAAATTTTTTAAACGAAAACTCTACTTCGTGCGTCCGCAAAAGACCCGTCCACATAATCCCCGCTAATGCGCCGACGGGAGTCAGGTACGCGCCTAAATTACTCCCTATAATCGTCGCGTAAATCTTCGCGCTCGTCGCTACTCCGCTTTCAATCACTCCGCCGAATAATACGCTCATCGGAATATTATTAATCAAATTCGCGCTCAAAAATGAAGTTATGCCGTACTTAAAAAGCTCGGCTTTATCTCCACCGCCTGAAAGAAGATTGGAAATTTGAGTCGTCACACCATATTTTTGCAAAGCTAAAACGAGCGTGAACATCGACAAAACGAACGGGACCAACTCCCAAGGTTCGCGTCGAATAGACGAACCAAGCAATCGACCGGAAGACGGAACGCGTTTTTTCGTCAACGCGTAAACGAGTGTACTCCACGCCAAACTTCCTGCAAAACAAACGGATACGAGCCACATCGACACGGCAATATAGGACGATACCGCCAAGCATAAAATACACCCGACAAGATGAACGACTCCTATTCCTATCAAATTTTTATCTGCTTTTTCCAACGCCTTTTCAAGTGGCGCTAAGGGAGAAGAAAGTTGTTTTCTAAATAATAAAACGAGTACGCCCAACGCCGTAAAGCCCGACAAAAGCGTAGGCAACCACATTATAGAAAGGTAGTTTGCAAAACTTATTGAGCAAACGGCGGAAAGGTAAATATTCGTCGGATTTCCGATGACGAGCGCCATACTCCAAGTATTCGCCGCAACGAATTCACCGACGAGATAGGGCACGGGACTGATTTTTTCTTCTTTGCAAAAATGACAAATGAACGGCGTAAAAGTCAATACTACGATATCGTTGGACGTAAAAACCGTTAAAACGGACACCAACAAATACAACCGTAAAAAAAGTTTCATCTGGCTACCGCGCGCGTGGCGTAACATTGAAAATGCCATACGGCGGAAAAAGCCAAGCTCGTCAAGATAGACGGATAAAAAAGTCAAGGATAAAAATAAAGCGAGTATTTTTAACGGATTCATTTCACCCGACGCCGTTAAACCAACCCAAAGTTCGCTCGGCGATAAAAGTCCGCTAGCAAGCAAAAGAACGCCCCCTGCAAACGCAGGAAGCCAATACACGCCTATTCTATGTCCTTTCCATTCCAAGGAAGGTTTCGTTAAAACCAGCGCAATTAAGCCTATACAGGCAATCGCGCAAATAATAATCGTCCAAATCATACTCTTTCAAGCCCGAAACGGGCAACGTTAAAAATATTTATTAAAAAACTTTTTCAACGGCTGATAGACGGGAACTTTGACTTCTTTTCCGTCTAAAACATCTCTCATTACGCTAAAAATTTTTTCCAATCTTTCCCCTTCGCCTTTTTCTTCGAGCAACGCTTTAATTTGCGCTAAATTGGGCGGTCGGTCGGTTAGATTATGCGTATCCGAGCCCAAACAGGAAATACAACCCTTTTTCAACATCGCAAACGCCAAATTTTTGGTTTTTTTAAAGACGAAAGATTTAGTATTTACTTGAAATAAGCAACCCAAGTCCGAAAGAAGCGACAAATACGCAGGATTTTTCCTTACGGCAGGATAACGTTCTACGTGCGCGATAATCGGAGTATAATCCGTATCCAAAATAAAATCTCTCAAACGAAAAATCAACTTTTCCGACCACGATTTAGTGAACGGTAACTCTAAAAGTATATATTTCGTGTTTTCAATCGCAAGTTTACAAAGCTCACCATTGGGAACTATTTTCATTTCGTCGAAATACGTTTCCGCGCCCAATCTAAATTTTATCCCGTCAATTTTATCCGAAATTTTTTCAAACGCAATTTGACGGTTTTCTAAAAATTTTTCAGGGCTATTTTTCTTTCCGTAATAATGAGGCGTGAATACGATTTCTTGAACACCTTGCTCTTTTTCCACTTTTATAAGCGCGAGCGAAGTTTCTACGTCACGCGCGCCGTCGTCGATACCGGGAAGAATATGGGTATGCAAATCAATCATCTTTTACTCCTTTTTGCCCATAGCCGAATCAGCTATGGGCAAAAGTTCGTTTGAAATCAATTTATTACTTAAAGTACTTCACACCGCTTTCGAAAATCTTCATATCGAAATTCCCGTCCACGTTCTTGTAAAGGTTGTCGCCGATACGTTCGGAGTGCCCCATTTTACCGAATACCCTACCGTCGGGCGAAGTGATACCTTCGATTGCCCACGTAGAGCCGTTAGGGTTAAACGGCGATACCATGGTCGCGTTTCCGTTCAAATCCGCGTATTGCGTTGCAATTTGACCGTTCTTTCTCATAAGCTCTAATTCTTTTTGAGGCGCAACGATTTTACCTTCGCCGTGCGATACCGCAACCTTATAAACGTCGCCCACCTTACAAGCCGAAAGCCAAGGCGAAAGATTGGACGCTACGCGAATATCAACGATGGTTGAAACGTGGCGCGAGATGTTGTTAAAGGTCAACGTAGGAGAATTTTCCGTCATTTCCGTTACCTTACCGTAAGGCACCAAACCGAGTTTGATAAGCGCTTGGAACCCGTTACAAATACCGATTGCCAAACCGTCGCGGTTGTTAAGCAATTCTTCCACTTGTTCCGCAACGTACGGGTTACGGAACGTCGTCGCGATAAATTTACCGCTACCGTCCGGTTCGTCCCCACCAGAGAACCCGCCGGGGAACGCGATAATATTCGATTGCTTAATCGCTTTCACAAACGCTTCTACGCTTTGTTCTATGTCTTTTGCCGTTCTATTTTTAACGACAATCGTTTGCACTTCCGCACCAGCTAATTTAAATACGCGCGCGGTATCAAGTTCGCAGTTCGTACCGGGGAACACGGGTATAAATACGCGCGGTTTCGCCGTCTTTGTTGCGATATTCGTATATTTCTTTCCCGCGTTAAAATCGCAATCCATTGCCGAGCCAACGGCAGGCGCAGTCGTAGAGAATACGTTTTCAAGCGTACCCATGTACGAGTTTTCCGCATTTTCAACGCTTACCGTTTCGTTACCGCAAACGAACTTATCGCCCGTAGCTTCACCGATAAACGTCTTGTTTACACAAGAACAGAACTTGCTCGCGTCTTTAATCGCAACCACAAGGTCGCCGTAGTTTTCGCTATATAATTCGCTTGCGTTTACGTTAAAGTTTACGCCGACGCCGTTACCGAGCGCGCTCTTAATAACCGCCGCCCCTACGCCACCGTTTTCAACGACGGTTGCGAACGTAACGTTGCCGTTTTCGATATTTTCATAAACGACCGCGTACATCTTCTTCAACGCGTCGAAATCGGGTACGGATTGTTCGTCCTTAGGAATAGGCAAACGATAAAGTTTTTCTCCGCCTTTCAATACGTTTGTAATAAGCTTGCTTGCTTTTGCAGGCGCGAGCGCGAACGAAATAAGCGTCGGGGGTACGTGAATACTCTCAAACGTACCGCTCATACTGTCCTTACCGCCGATTGCGCCGAGTTCTAAGCCCATTTGCGCATACACCGCGCCAAGGAGCGCGGATGCAGGGATACCCCATACTTTCGCGTCAGGCGTCATTCTTTGGAAGAACTCTTGCAAGGTAAGGCGAATATCGCTATACTTCGCGCCCGTCGCAACGACTTTAGATACCGATCCGACGATAGAATAAATCGCGCCGATAAACGGACTCGTTTCCATTAAGTACGGAGAATAGCCGTAAGCGGAAACCGTACAAACGTCCGTTTCCCCACCGCAAATTTTCGCCGCCATCGCAATAGCGGGGGTAAGTTGTTTTTTACCGCCCCAAGGCATAAATACCGTTCTTGCGCCGATGGTCGAATCAAACGTTTCGGACAAACCTTTCTTCGCGCAAACGTTTAAATCGGAAAGAACTTTTTTCGTTTCTACTTCGAAGTTTACGTTTTCCTTTTTATCAAACCAATTCGTTACCTTGTCGTGAAGCTCCGCTTTCGTTTCTTGTTTTACGCCGTTGGTATTCAAGAAATCTCTGGAAATATCAACGATTGCTTTGCCGTCGAGATACATTTTCATTCTACCCGAATCGGTTACGACTGCAACGGGCGTAGCCGAAAGATTTTCTTCCGCCGCCAATGCAATAAACGAATCTACGTCTTTTTCCGCAACGACGACCGCCATACGTTCTTGCGATTCGGAAATCGCAAGTTCCGTGCCGTTCAATCCTTCGTACTTTTTGGGCACAGCGTTCAAATTAATTTCAAGCCCGTCCGCAAGTTCGCCAATCGCAACGGATACACCGCCTGCACCGAAGTCGTTACATTTTTTAATCTTTCTCGTCGCTTCGCCGTTCAAGAACAAACGTTGAAGTTTTCTTTCCGTCAAAGGATTGCCCTTTTGCACTTCCGCACCACACGTTTCAACCGAGTGTGAGTCGTGCGCCTTGGACGAACCGGTCGCACCACCGCAACCGTCTCTACCCGTTTCACCGCCGAGCAAGATAATCACGTCGCCTGCTTTAAGCGCTTCGCGATAGACCATATCCTTTCTTGCGCCACCTACGACAAAGCCCGTTTCCAAACGTTTCGCTTTATAACCTTCGTGATATACTTCGTCGACGATACCCGTCGCAAGGCCGATTTGGTTACCGTAAGAAGAGAAGCCTGCCGCAGCGCGTTGAGTAATCGCGCGTTGGGGAAGTTTGCCTTGAAGCGTATCTTCGAGCTTTTCTCTCGGGTCGCTCGCGCCCGTAACACGCATCGCTTGGTAAACGTAGGTTCTACCGCTCAACGGGTCACGAATAGCACCGCCAAGACAAGTCGCAGCCCCACCGAACGGTTCGATTTCCGTCGGATGGTTATGCGTTTCGTTTTTAAACATTACGAGATATTTTTCTTGTTTCCCGTCGATTTCCGCGTCAATGCAAATAGAACAAGCGTTGATTTCATCGGAAATATCAAGATTGTCGAGCTTACCGTCTTTTTTGAGTTTCTTTGCCGCAATCGTCGCCAAATCCATAAGACAAGGATATTTGTCGGGACGCTTGCCGTTCAATTCTTCAAAAAGGTCTTGATAAAGATGATACGCCTTTTCTATCGATTTGTTTTCCGAAGTAATTTTTACTTCCTTAAGTTCGGTAGAGAAAGTGGTATGACGGCAATGGTCGGACCAATACGTGTCGATTACTTTAAGTTCCGTTTCCGTCGGATTGCGCTTTTCCGTCTTGAAATAATCGCGCACGAAAACAAGGTCCGCAACGCTCATCGCAAACCCCGTCGCTTTGTGATAATCCGCCACTTCGCTATCCGTCATTTGGATAAACCCGTTTACTTCCTTAACTTCCGCGCCACGTACCTTTTCTGTAATGAGCGTTTCAGGTTTTTCAAAGCCGACTTCTTCGCTTTCAACGGGATTGATTACGTGCTTTTTAATCGCGTCGAGCTCCGCGTCCGTTACGCCCTTAACCGCATAAACTCTCGCACATTTTACTTCGGGACGAGCTTTTCGCGTCAAAAGCTGAACGCATTGCGCCGCGCTGTCGGCTCTTTGGTCGTATTGACCGGTTAAATAGCTAACCGCGAACGCTTTGTAGCCCGTAAGGTCAAGCGTTTCAAGATAAACGTTATCGACGGGCGGTTCGGAGAATACCGACGGAATCGCCGCGTTCAATTCTTCTTCGGTCAAACCCTCTACGTCGTAACGCAAAATAAGACGGAAGTCTTCCGCGTTAATATTAAGGAGCGTTTTAACGTCCGCTGATTCCTTTCTCGCCTGTACGTTGTCTTTCTTTTCTACAAAAATTCTATAAATCATAATTATCCTTTCCTAAGGTTTATTTATCTTTTTTATTGCGCGTTTTAATTCAGTCGCCGTTGCTCACAAACGTGAAGATACGAGCAAGACAAGGAACAACGCGGATTCCCGACGGGAGTTTACTTTGCGTAAACGAGCAAGGGAAACGCAAGTTGCAACGAAGTATTGCGAAGTATATACGCGTTTCGCTAATTATTCCTTTATAATATCGCGGTATTTAATGCCTATATCCTTGCGATAATACATACCGTCAAAACGTATCTTTTCCGCATTCGAGTAAACTTTTTTACGAGCGTCTTCAATATCTCTACCACGCGCGCAAACGCCGAGCACTCTACCTCCGCTCGTTACGAGCTTACCGTCCTTTATACTCGTACCTGCATGGCACAAAACAACGTCGCTGTCCAATTCGCCAATGGTAATTTCTTTGCCCTTTTGATAGCTTTCGGGATAACCGCCACTTGCTAAAACTAAGCACACGCACGCGCCGTCTTTCCATTTAATATCGACGTCTTTTAAGTTACCGTCAACGACAGCTTGAAAAATTTCCATTAAATCGGTATCGAGCATTGGCAATACGACCTGCGTTTCAGGGTCACCGAAACGAGAATTATATTCGATAACTTTCATACCGTTTTTCGTTTTCATCAACCCGAAATAGAGCACACCTTTAAAAGTTCTGTCTTCCGCGTTCATCGCTTTCATCGTCGGGAGCATAATTTTTTCCATTACTTCTTTCGCCGACTTCTCGCCGTAGAAAGGCGCGGGAGAAAACGTACCCATACCGCCCGTATTCAAACCCATATCGTTGTCGAGCGCGCGTTTATGGTCGCAACTCGTAATCATCGGCACGATGGTTTCGCCGTCCGTAAAGGAAAGAACGGAAACTTCAGGGCCTTCCAAAAATTCTTCCACGACGATTTTATTCCCTGCCGAACCGAATTTCTTATCAAGCATCATTTCCTTAACGCCGGCTATCGCCTCGTCGCGCGTTTGACAAATTAATACGCCTTTACCGAGCGCAAGCCCGTCCGCTTTTAAAACGACGGGGATATTGCAAGTTTCTACGTAGCTAATCGCGTCTTCGTAATTTTCGAAAATCTCGTACTCCGCCGTCGGAATTCCGTATTTCTTCATTAACGCTTTAGAGAACGCTTTGCTCGATTCGATAATGGCGGCGTTCTTTTTGGGTCCGAACGCTTTATGTCCACGGCTTTCAAGCTCGTCCACAAGCCCAAGTGCAAGGGGGTCGTCGGGCGTAACGACGGTAAATTCAACGTCGCTATGCGCATCTACCCAATCCCCGACCGCTTTTACGTCGCAATAATCCACGTTGACAAGTTCGGCAAGTTCACCAATACCTGCGTTGCCTTTCATCGCGTAAATTTTATCCACTTTCGGCGATTTTTTAAGCGCCTGTATTACGGCGTGTTCACGTCCGCCGTTTCCAATTACTAATACGTTCATTTTTTATATCCCTTGATTTTTTTATCTTTTTAAGCCACTAACGCCACCAAGCACCCCAAAACGTAAAACGCCCACAAAGTTATCTTTGTCGTAAGCAATAACCACTTGGACGACTCGCCCGAACCGGGGTTTTTCTCTTTCCAAAAATTTTCCCAACGGTTACTCAATTTACATAAGCTATAAGCGAAATACAAGCCAGATATCGATAAACACATAAAAAAGCAATAGAAAAAAAGATTTTTCGTGTTACCGCTTAAAAGTATATTCGCAAATCCTGCGACAGCCGTTAAGCAAAGAAGCCCCACCAGCTCTAAATCTTTCTTTTTCTTATCCATTACATACCCCCCGATACCGTAATTACCGTTACCGTGTTTTCGCTGTATAAAACGTGCGGTAACGTCAATTTATGAACGAGCGTTTCGTTTTCTTTGAGCAAGAAATCGGAAAAAGACATTTGATAGGTTATCTCTTCGTCGTAGCCTTGCATATACGGTAGATTCGCAGGCAATAATTCAAACGTTACTTCTACTTTCATAGAAAAATTCGTAACGTCGTAAGTTTTTTCTTTTCTTGAAACGCGGATTTCGTACTCGGCTTCGTTCGTACCCGTGTTCGTACCGCAATTCACCACGTCAACGGTTATGTAGTCTTGATAATTTTCCATCGTTAATTCTCTCGGTCGGAAAATAATCGACAACACGCTCGTCGCGTTGATTATGAATATCAACGCCATCACAATCCAACACAAGACAAACCCAAATTTACGCTCGCCGTCCGAAAAACCGTTAGAGCCTTTCAGTTCAACGCTCTCGCAAGTCGAACTATCGGTCGTTGCGGTTTCTTCGTTTAAGGTATCGCAATATTTTTTTTTGTCTTGACCGGAATTGAATTCTTCCGTTTGAGATTTTTTTTCGCTCATTTTTCCTTATCCCTTATCATTACGATTTTTTAAGCTTTTTCAATCTAAAACGCGTACCTGTCTGCCCGATTTCACGATTTTATTCTCACAGAATAGTTTGACGCAAAGGGGTAAAATAATATGCTCTTCTTTTAAGATACGCTCTTGCAAACTTTCAGGAGTATCCCCGTATTGCACTTCCACAGCGCGTTGCATTATGATTGCACCACCGTCTACTTCGCCCGAAACGAAATGTACCGTCGCACCGCTCAACTTCGCGCCGTATTCTAAAACCGCCTTATGTACGTTCAAACCGTAATACCCTTTACCGCCGAACGACGGCAAAAGGGCGGGGTGGATATTGATAATTTTATCTTCAAAACTCTCTACGAAAGTTTGGGGAATAATCAAGAGCCAGCCTGCAAGCACCAATAAATCAATTCCTTCGTTTTGGAATTTTTCCGTCAAAAACGCGTAAAATTCTGCAATATTGGAATATGCGGATTTATCGTAAACCAAGCACTCAATCCCCGCTTTTTTCGCGCGATTGATTGCGCCGATTTCCGGTTTTGACGCAACTAAATATTTAATTTCGCAAAAATTTTCTTTTGCGTTCGCGTCGACGACCGATTGGAAATCCGTTCCGCCGCCCGATGCAAACACCGCTATTTTTTTCATACTTTTTTTCCTTAAGAATAATATAAAAGGGTCAAGGGGCTTTGCGCGCCGCTTTTAACGAAATAGTCTTTCGCTTATTTAAAAATGACCTTTCTATCGCCTGCAACCGCTTTACCGAGCACGCAAACTTCTTCGCCCGTAGCCGTCAAACTTTCCATCGCCTTTTGAACGTTTTCTTCCGCTACGCAAACGACCATACCGATACCCATATTGAACGTGTTATAAATTTGTTCGTCGGTAATCCCTGCACGCTTTTGCATTACCTTAAATACAGGGGGAACGACGTAGGAATTTTTATCGATTTCCGCCGAAACGCCTTCGGGTAAAATTCTGGGAATGTTTTCAATGAAACCACCGCCCGTGATGTGCGCGATACCCTTAACTTCTACCTTTTCAATCAACGCCAAAATGCTCTTAACGTAAATTTTCGTAGGCTTTAAAAGTACGTTCGCAACGGTATCGCCGAGTTCTTCGTCGTATTTTTCAAGTTCTTCTTTGTTTTCATCGCCAAAGAGCTTACGAACGAGCGAATAACCGTTCGAATGTACGCCCGTCGATTTAATACCAATCAACGCGTCGCCCGGTTGGATATTTTTGCCGTTGATAACTTTTTTCTTATCGACGATACCAACCGCAAAACCAGCCAAGTCGTATTCGCCGTCGGGATAGAAACCGGGCATTTCCGCCGTTTCGCCACCGATGAGCGCGCAACCCGCTTGTTTACAGCCTTCCGCGATACCTTTTACGACTTCCGCTTCCGATTCAGGATAAAGTCTGCCACAAGCGTAATAGTCAAGGAAGAACAAAGGTTTTGCGCCTTGACAAACGATATCGTTTACGCACATAGCAACTGCGTCGATACCAATCGTATCGTGCTTTTCCAAAAGGAAAGCGTATTTAAGTTTCGTACCTACCCCGTCCGTACCTGCTACGAGTACGGGTTCTTCCATTTTTTCGTTTGCGATAGAAAAGAAACCGCCAAACGAACCAAGGTCGCCGATAACGTTTTCGTTATAGGTAGATTTTACGTGTTTTTTCATAAGGTCAACCGCCTTATAGCCTCTGGTTACGTCAACACCGCTATCTTTATAAGAAATTGCCATTTTTATATACTCCCGTTTAATTTTTTTCCGTTTGTTTGTTCTCCGATATTTTAATATCGAATTTATTCAAGCCCAAATCCTTGGGTCCTTCCGTGGGATAATCCCCGTTAAAGCACGCCGCGCAATACCCTTTACACGTTCCGCTCGCGCCAAGCTTAAACACGTCTTCCACGGGCAAGAACCCTACCGAATCCGCGCCAAACATTTTCGCCATTTCTTCGGGCGTGTACTTACACGCAATCAATTCGGCTTTCGAGCCGATATCCGTTCCGTAATAACAAGGGTTCAAAAATTCGGGCGCGGACGAACGAATATGAATTTCTTTCGCGCCGGCGTCACGTAAAAGTTTTACGACTCTCGTACAAGTCGTACCACGGACGATGGAATCGTCTACCAAAATTACGCGCTTGCCCTTAACCGTTTCCGCAACGGGGTTTAACTTGATTTTAACTTTATCTTCACGCACGTTTTGACCGGGGTCGATAAACGTTCTACCGATATATTTGTTTTTAATAAGCCCTAATCCGTAAGGGATTCCCGATTCTTCCGCGTAACCGATTGCCGCGTCAAGCCCCGAATCAGGCGCGCCGATGACGACGTCCGCTTCAACCGGATGCGCTTTCGCAAGGAACATCCCTGCTCTTTTACGGGCAAGGTGCACCGAGCAATTATTAATGACGGAGTCTGGTCTGGAAGTGTAGATATATTCAAACACGCAAAGCCGTTCGGGTTTTTGATTGCAATGCTCACGAATGGACTTCACGCCGTCTTTGGAGAACACGACGATTTCGCCCGGCTCAATATCTCGAACAAAAGTCGCTCCGACAACGTTCAACGCGCACGATTCACTTGATATAACGTATTCTCCGTCGTCGCGAACCCCGTAACAAAGAGGATGCAAACCGTTTTGGTCGCGCGCCGCAATTAATTTCTGCGGCGACATAATAAGCAACGCGTATCCGCCTACGAGCTTATACATTGCCTTACAAACAGCTTCTTCAATCGACGAAGAAACAAGCCGTTCTCTCGTAATTACGTTTGAAATAACTTCCACGTCGTTGGAAGTATGAAAAATAGAGCCTTGCAACTCCAAATCCAAACGGAGCTCGTCGTAGTTGACGATTTTTCCGTCGTGGGAGATAGCAAGCCGACCCTTAACGTGGTTGATAAGCATGGGTTCTGCGTTAATTCTGTCTTTGGTATCGCTCGTTCCGTAATGAACGTTCCCAAGCGCCATTTGTCCAAGCCCCAACCCGTCTAAAATGCGGTGCGTGAACACTTCGTTCACTAACCCCGCGTCTTTATAAGAATGGAATACGCCGTCGTCGTTAACTACGATACCGCAAGACGCCTGTCCCCTATGCTGAAGCGCGTATAAGCCGTAGTAAGTGGACGACGCCACGTTTTCCGTTTTTGAACCAAAAATACCGAATACTGCCATTTTCTTAACTTCTTTCTCCTATTAGATTGCACCCTTTTCCCTTGTTTACAATTATCGCTTAAAGCATCTCTTGTAAAGCTTTATCGTCCGCGTTAATTTTTTCGCGCATGGAAAGTTTGTATTCTTTCAATTTTTCGGCAAGTCTTTGATATCTAATTGCAAGAATTTGCACGGCTAAAAGTCCTGCGTTTTCTCCGCCGTTTACCCCAACGGTCGCTACGGGGATTCCCGCAGGCATTTGCACGATTGAAAGCAAACTATCCAAGCCCCCCATCATATCCGTTTTAACAGGCAAACCGATAACGGGCAACGTCGTGAACGCCGCGATTACACCGCCGAGATGCGCGGCTTTCCCCGCTGCGCAAATAATTACTTCTATCCCGTTTTCTTGCGCGTTTTGAGCAAACTCGTGCGCTTCGTCGGGGGTTCTATGCGCGGAAATTACTCTAACTTCCGTTTCTACTCCGAACTTTTTTAAAACGTTTACCGCAGGTTTTACTACGTCAAAGTCCGATTTACTGCCCATTAAAATACCTACTTTAGCCATTTCTAAATCCTCCTGAAATTCAAAAAAGAATAGCGCAGCGATTGTGCCGCGCCTGTTTTTAACGTGTTTGGATTAAATTTTTACGCAATAAGCCCGCTTTATGAACGAACCCTTGTTTGCGCGACGAAAAACCGCCCGTATTTTTACGGAGCGCGTCGATAAAAAGGTTGTGTTTGGAAGAATTCATGCTCATATCGTTCCCTTTTCGCGTATAATTTTTTCCGCCTTCTTATTCAATTTCCCCATTACGAAAATTATTATATCAAAATCCGCCAAAAAAAGCAACCGCTTGACGACAAAAATTTAAATATTTTATATATTAATATATAAAAACGCCGTTTCGATAACCCGAACGACGTTTTTCATTCCTTTAAAAACTCAATTTTTAGGCAAAAACTTCAAATAGCCGCCGCTACCCCTTTGCACGCAACGGGAAACTCGGCTTAAGGTTGCGGAAGAAATTTCCGTTTTTTCAATGATTTCCGCGTACGTTTTTCCGTCCGCCAACATTCTTGCCGATTCGATTCTTTGCGCCATTTGTTCGACTTCTTTAAACGTACACAAATCGTCGAACAAATCTTCTAAATCTTCCACCGTTTTGCAATTCAAAATGGTGGTATAAAGAAGTTTCTTCATTTCTTCCGACACTTTCGCTTCTTTTACCATTTTTCGCTCCTTATCAATACCCTGTATCCCTGTTTAAAAACGCCTTTAACTTTTCAGATTTAGGATTTTCAAACAACTCTTCCGGCGAACCTTGTTCCGCGATTTCGCCGTCCGCAATAAACAAAACCTTATCTGCAACCGAACGCGCAAACTCCATTTCGTGCGTCACGATAATCATCGTTCTGCCGTCCTTACCCAAGTCCTTGATAACTCTCAACACTTCGCCCGTAAGTTCAGGGTCAAGTGCGGACGTGGGTTCGTCAAAACACAAAATATCAGGGGAAAGAGCAAGCGCTCTCGCAATCGCAACGCGTTGACATTGCCCCCCGGAAAGTTCGCACGGATAATTGCCGATTTTATCTAAAAGCCCTACCCGTGTCAGGATTTCAATCGCCGTTTTCTCGTTCTCACGGCTTATTTCACGCATACGTTTTTTGCTCTCAAAGAACTTAACGCCACTATTTTTAAGCTCTTTTTCCGACTGTACGTTCATCGCGAGCGTTACGTTTTGTAAAGCCGTATATTGCGGAAACAAGTTAAACGATTGAAACACCAACCCAAACGCTAAATTCGCGCTTCCCTTCTTCTTTTTCTTTTCAACGGCAAGGGGAAAAACTTCTTTCCCGTCCACTTTAATACTACCGCTATCGGGAGTCTCCAAAAAATTCAAACAGCGGAGCAGAGTCGTTTTACCGCCCCCCGACGAGCCAATCATCGCGACAATTTCACCCTTTTCCATCTCAAATCCGACGTTTTTGAGAACTTCCGTCTTTCCAAAACTTTTCGTTATATTTTTTACTTCCAAAAACGCCATAATTACACCTTATAATACGATAATTTTTTCTCAATTCCGCCCAAAACTAAGGTCAAAATTCCATTAAATATCAAATAGAAGATTGCCGCGTACAAGAACGGCGTAAGCACTACGTATTGATTTACCGCGTGTTTCGCTGCGTTCAAAAGGTCCATTACGCCCAACACTTGTGCAAGCGCGGTATCTTTTACGAGCGTGATAATTTCGTTACTCATAGGCGGTAAAATACGACGAATTACCTGCATAAGTACGACCTTAAAAAATACTTGCGTTTTGGTTAAACCTAATACCTGCCCCGCTTCGTACTGCCCTGCGGAAATAGATTGAATCCCCGCGCGATAAATTTCCGAGAAATAACAAGCGTAGTTAATTACGAACGCTACCGCAACGAAGAAAAACATCGTTTGGTTAATCGTAAACCCTATCGCAGCCGCAAAGTCTTTGGTAAATACGCCGAACACGTATTTAGGGATAAAACTCACGAGCAAAACCTGCAACATCAACGGCGTACCGCGAATTATCCACACAAGCCCTGCTACTGCATACTTAAGCGGTTTGAATTTTGACATCGCGCCAAAAGCTAAAAGCAAGCCTAAAACAAGCGCGAAAACGAGAGTTACGGCAAATAGCAAAAGCGTATTGCCGAAACCCTCGAAGAGTTCACCTATAATGACACTAAAAAGTTCCATTTTTACTCCTAATTATTATTTATCTTCGCCTTTGATAACCGTTTCGCCAGCCGAGCCACTTTCCGCCGTCATCGTCGCGTTTTTCATACTTTCTTTGCTCGTATATTTACTTGCGTCTGCTTTTCTAATAATCGCCACTTGCTTATTGTAAAGGTAAGGCACGGAAACACACATAGCCGCCGAGCGCTCGTCGGTAATCGTCATACCGTTCCAAATAAGGTCAATCGTACCGTTTTCAAGCAACGTTTCTTTCGCGTTCCAATCGATTTCTTGGAATTCTACGTCAACGTTAAGATAATCGGCAACCGCTTCGGCAAGTTCAATATCAAAACCGCTTTCAGCTCCTTCGAATGCGATAGGCGCGAATACGGTATAACCTACGACGAATTTACCATCCGTTTGAATTTTAGCCCAGCTACCGTCCGTAGCCGCCGCGTAAGGATTGGTCGTCGCTTCCGTCAACGCCGCCGATTCCGTCAAACCGTATTTCGCGGTAAGAGTCGCGTAATCGGAAGTACGCAAAGCAATCAACGCTTCGTTAATCTTCGACAAGAACGCTTTATCGTCCTTTCTACCTGCAATACCGTAGCTTTCTTCCGCGAGCACGAGATTGTCTACCATTTGCAACTTGGTTGCGTAATCACCGGTCGTCATATAATAACCTGCCATAACCGAGTCGATAACCGCAACGTCCGCTTCGCCTTTATCAAGTTTCGTCAATGTGTCTAATTGCGACGATGCAGCAACGAAATCTTTACCGATTTCCAACTTTTCACCGTTACAACCAGCCATACCCATTACACAGCTTGCCGCTAAAACCAAACCTAAAACTTTGCCTACTTTTTTCATAATATTAAATCTCCTAAAAAATTTTTTTACTTTATCTCTTTAGTTTAATAAAGCAATTAAGCCAAAAAATAAATCCAATTTGCTTTACTCAACTGAAGTAAGCCTATTATACTTCATTACGCTAAAGAAGTAAAGCGTTTTTAGGGGGTTTTTGAAAAATTTTTTTTATTTTTTTAATTTTTTTTTGAGAAAGAAAAAAACTTACAATATTATATATGCGCATACGCACGAAAGAACAAGTATTAATAAAATAACTGCTCTTTCCGTTCTTTTTAAGTTTAATTTACCCGATAGAACGATTAAAATCAAGTAATAGCAAAGGGTAAATAGACCGCTAAGGGTTACGTTTTGTAAAATTATCGCAAAGTCTAAAGTTTGGAAAATCAAGAGCGCGAGCGTCCAAAGTAGATTTGGCAACCACAAAATTATACTCGAAAGAACGCTCGGCAATAAACACGCTAAAAATGAACACCCGAGCGTTAAAGAAAAGATAAAACCTACGCACGGCACGAAAATAGCGTTTAAGAGTAAACCCCACGCCGACAAATAGCCGTAAGCGGAAAGCAAAATGGGCGCGGTAAAAAGTTGAGCGCCGACGGTTACGCTAAGAAAGGAAAATATTTTCGCTCTTTCGCCCCTTAAATAAGTAATGGGGTATTCTTCCTTGCGACGAAGAAGTTTTCGATACACCCGCTCTTGAAAAACCTGCAACGGCTTTCCCAAGAACGCGATACCGTAACACGCGGAAAAGGATAATTGAAATCCAACGCAAAACAGCGAAACGGGGTTCACTATCAGCAACAAGCACGCCGACAACGATACGCTTTCCACGATATCTTTCTTTATCCCCACTAAACTTGAACCGTAGGCAATTAAACACATTACAATCGCGCGAACCACCGATTCGGAATAACCGCAAAAACCGCCGTACAATAAAAGTACAATCGCAATCAAAATCAAACGGATAATTTTCTTATCCTGCAACCTTTTGAATTTATTAATTAAAAACACGCAAACGGCGTACAACGAACCGATATGTAAACCGGAAACCGCAAAAATATGCGCGATACCGCCACGCCGTACGTTATCGAGCAATCCGTCGTCTATTCCTGAAACGTCGCCCGTCAAAATTCCGAACGCAACCGTAGCGGAATCTTTGCCCATCGCTTGACATAAGCGTTCTTGCAACAATTCTCTTGCGCTGGCAAACGCATCGAACTTATGCCCTGCTACGCTCAATTTTTCCGCGTACGCGTTAAAGCGAATATCGTCGGCAAAATACTCTTCGAACGTTGCGTTTTTCCCGAAAAGTTGCGTTTCAGTCTTTATCCTACCGCGGATAAAAACGTAATCGGATAAACGTACGTTTTCGCAAAACGAAGTGGGCAGAGTTACGACGAGCCCACCCTTTTCTTCTTTTCCGTCAATCGAAACGCCGACTAAAACCAATCTCGTTTGCTCGCCGTAATCGGTCTTTTTGATTACCCTGCCGTAAGCGGTCGAATCGTACGAATTATAATAAGTCGTATTCATAAAATCTTTCGCTTTTAAGGAATACGAACAAAACCCGACCAAAAAGCAAAGCGCTAAAGCGACGCCAACCAAGAACGCTCTTTTGTTCTTAAAATAGACGAATAAAATAGGTGGTAACGCTAAAATGCTCGCGCACCACCAAAAAGACACGCCGTTTTCCAAAAACCAACGAGCGCAAAGAATCCCTAAACAGATAAAAAAGGCAATGAAAAGACAGGGACGAAAATTAAAGAACTTCTCGCCCCTGCCCGTATTCAATTTTACGTTTTCCGCGCTCATCGTCACGCGAGCGAAATTCTATCGGAAACCGAACGCACGAACAAACCTTTATCTTCGCCGAGCGTAATGCAATCGTTGATAAAGAGCGAGAACTTTTCGCTCGGTTTGAGTATGCGTAAAACGCTAACCGTCAAGTCGACGATTTCGTCAACGTACAACGCGACTTTATCTTCAAGCGCGCCACGTATCAGCGCAATAATCTCGTAAGGCGTGAAATCAATTTCGTTCTTTCTAAGCGTTTCGCCCGTTTCCACGCGGTAACGGTCAAACTCCAAAAATTTATCCGTCTTTCTGTAATACGTGTTTCCAAGCAATTTTTCGCTCTTAAACCCGCAAAGCCCAATCAACGCCTGCATGCGCGCTTCCACTTTCGAGCCGTACTTCAAAATCCCAAGCCCCGACAAACAACGTTTGAGCAAGAACTCGTAAGAAATCGGTTCTTCCGTCGCAACGATTGTTTTTAATCTTGAAATAATTTCCGCGTCGTTCTCGCCCGAAGTTACGAAATTCGCGTTTTCTACACGCAAGGGCAACGTTACCGCTTTATACGGTTTTTTCGCGCGTAAAAGGTTATTCCCACCCTTTTTATCCGCGCCCGTGAGTTTATCAAGCAAATCTTTAATGCGCTTAATTTCACGTTTGGGGTTATTGTAATAATTAATCGAGTACACTCTCGTTACGTTCCAATTATTGCGCTTGAGCGTTTGCAGTTGCAATACGTTCCTATCCTTCACGGAGAACGCGTTCGGCGCGTCGCACATAATCGCAAGAATAAACCGTTGTTTGTTTTTCGGGTCGACTACGGCAACGTCGATTTTGAAATCGGACACGCCCACGTCGTAACGGCAATCGTACCCGTAGGACGAGAGCTCTTCCGCGATATATTTGCCTATTCCGACCTTTTTTGCCGTAAGATTCCCCGACGGTATCGCAAGCGTATTTCTACCTTTTTGCGCAAAATCCAAAAAGGCTTTTAACCCTGCGACGCCTTTGGAATTGGTTTTGGAAAGGTCAATCATCGCGCTCGTGATGGACGAGAATACCACCATTTCTTCTCGCGCTCTTGACACCGCAACGTTCAATCGACGCCAACCGCCGACCTGATTAATCGGACCGAAGTTAAGCGACATTCTGCCGAACTTGTCAAGCCCGTAACAAACGGAGAAGAAAATCACGTCGCGTTCGTCGCCTTGTACGTTTTCAAGGTTTTTTACGAATATCGGTTCTTCACGTTCGTACGCAACCGTTTCCAAACGCCTTTCCGCGATTTCTTTCGTGAGTTTTCTTTCAATATAGTCCTTTTGCACGCTACTAAACGTTACGATACCGATGCTGGATTTTTGTTTATTCGGGTCGGAGAGCCGAGCGAGTACTTCTTGAATAAGCGCGTCCGCTTCGCCTTTATTATTTTTGCTAAATCCCCTATCGTAAATACCGTCGGTGAGCCTAAAATCAATCTTACTCGCCAACGCGTCGGGGGACGGAAAAGTACAAAGTTTGTTCCCGTAATACATAATATTAGAGAACGCAATCAAGCTTTCGTGCTTACTTCTATAATGCCAACTCAAATGGCGCTCAGGTACGCCGAGCGCAAGACAATCGTCTAAAACGCTTTCCATATCTTCGTTTTCAAGATTGTCTTCGTCCACGTAGTTGGTATTGAAGAACGTCGTCGGCGGTAACTGTTTGGGATCGCCTACGACAATCGCGCTCTTCGCCCGAGCCAACGAACCGATGGATTCCGCCGTGGGAAGTTGCGACGCTTCGTCGAAAATAACCATATCGAACAAACCGTTCTCCGCTTTCAAATACTGCGCTACGGTAATCGGGCTCATCAACATACACGGCGCGATGACACGGATAAGTTCGGGGATTTCTTCAAATAGTTTTCTAAGCCCCATACCGCGTAAATTGGTCTTTGCAAGACGTTGGAAATTGATAAGTTCTAAACTCAAACTCCCTTCCGTCGAGGGGGTAGGTATGCGAGAAATGAGATTTGCGCGGATTTTTTCACGCGTCAACTTCGCAAATTCGTCGAGCGTTTTTCTTAACGATTCGGTGTGCTCTTCCAAAATGGTTGCCGAGAAATGCGACAACACGGGGTCGAGCGGTACGTTCGTTTGCAAAAAATTTTTATAAATATTCTTTTCAAAACTATCGATAACGTTTTCGCCCGAAACCGACCCGTCTTCTAAGGCGTCGGTAATAAAGGTCAACCCCGCTTCGTTCATACGCGTCGCCGTCTTTTTGTACATACACCAGTTTGCAAGCATATCGATATTATCGATAAGCGACGACGCCTTGTTGGAATAGTATTCCAACAATTCTTCTTCCGACACTTTCCGCGCGTCGCCGTTGGTAATTTCAAGGAAACTATTTTCCGCCGCCCTAAAGCTCTCAATCGAACGCAAAAGCCCCTGCAATACGGGCGCGGTATATCCGTTCGCCGCGCGTATACACATACTGTTAAAGCTGTCCGGATTATAATCCATAAACGTATCAACGCAAAGTTCGTGGATTTTATAAAGCTCCGAAAGGAAATTCTTTCTCGCGTCAAAGTAATCCACTCTACCAAACGCTAAAGTGAAATAGGACGAAAGGTCGGTATTCGAACGAACGACTTCCATCGCCTTATAAATTTCCGTTAAAGTCTCCAAATATTTGAGCGTATCTTCTTCCGACTCAAGCGGTTCTACCGCCACCCTTTGCAACCGTTTCACCACGGTGGATACCGCGCGATTGGTCGAATAATCGGTATTCCCGTCTTCTAACCACTTATTGACTTCCTTATACTCTTTCGTTGCGTCGACAAGCTTTTTGAACTTCTTAAAATACCGTTCGAAACACTTATCCAACCGTCTATTCGCGTTAAAGAACGCAAAAAATTCTTCTTCGTTGGACTTGAAATATTTATTCAAACTACCGCTTGAAAGCACTTTCGCAATCTCGTACAAATTATCGAGTTTTTTCCGCGTGAGCGTGCTCATTCTTTGACGGTACAATTCCAAGAATAAGGCAACGTAGCTCTTTAAATGCTTAATTTCCGCAATCACGACTTCGGAAGAACAATATACGCTGTCCCTTACTTCCAAGCTATATTCGGTCAAATTCACGTTCTCAAACGGCGAATTACAAACGCCACCGCATTCTTTCGCCGCAGCCGCCGCCTGTACCATCATCGCCTTGTAGCTTTCGATATTTTCTTTCGTCAATCTATCGTAGAAAGCGCTTTCGATATTCATAATCTCCGGCGCGTTCTTATTCTTCAAACAAAGGAGCAACGCCTCGTACACGGATACCCCTAATCTGCGTTTTTTGTGCAACGCAACCACGGGGTCTTCGAGTTCTTTCTTTAACCGTTTAATGTTATCGGACGTTTCCATTAACCCGACTTGCTCTTGCGTACCAACAAGCGCGAGCGTGGATTGAAGTTTTTGCAAGACTTCCGCCTTATTCGTCTTATTCGAATGGAGCTCCAAACAAAAATCGCCCAACCCCAAACTATCAAGCCGTTTTTTAACGACGGAGAGCGCGGCTTGTTTTTCCGCAACGAAAAGCACCGTCTTGCCGTCGTTCAATGCGTTCGCAATCATATTCGTAATCGTTTGACTCTTACCCGTCCCCGGCGGTCCGTGCAAGACGAAAGTCTTACCCGTTTGCGACATCGCAATCGCTTCCCATTGCGTCGTATCCGCCGTTAAAGGCGCGAGCGTCGTCATCGGCGAAACTTCGTCTTCTTTAGGATTTTCGTCCGCGTTATCGGTAAGCTCCGAGCGGTTATGGAGCAACGAAGAAATCAGCTCGTTTTTAGAAAACTCGGCTATATTCGTCCGTAAATCTTGCCACATTTGATATCTTGCAAACGAGAACGTGGCAAGATAACAATCGTCGTACACTTTCCAACCTTTCATCTTCGCGACTTCGCTGGACACGATAGCGAGTATTTCGGATACTTTCATATCCTTCGCCGCTCGGTCAAGTCCGCGAATATCGATATTGTATTCTTGTTTTAAATATTCAAGCAAGGTAAAGTTGACGGAAAGTTCGTCGTCCGTCGTCTTTAATAAAAATTCTCCACTCTTGCATTTTTTAAGCGATACGGGTTGCAATGCAAGGGGGGCGTACTTTTCTTTCCCGTCCTCCCTTGAATACCACTTCAAAAATCCAAGCGCCAAATACAAAATTCTCGCGCCGGCTTCTTCGTGTGATTCCTTATTTTTACGGATTAAACGCGCCAATACCTCTTTCATCTCGCCAAGCCGAGTAAACGTCCGGATAATCCCCGACGAATTCTCAAGCGCAATCAATTCGTTTAAATTCCGCGTCTCCGCGCTCGCGCCGAACCGAACTCGGTTCATCGTCACCTTTTCAAATTCCGCGTTTACCCCCGCAAGCGTGAACTCATCGCCGTTCTCAAGCGTTTCATACAGTTTATCGGGCGAAACAACCGCCAAATGTACGGATTTTTCAGGCGAGAAATTCAAAAGTGCGTTTTTGAAGGATAAATCCAGCAACCGTCTTTCCCATTGTTTATCCTTGGTTTGCTTACCGCCGAGCGCAAGATTTTTCTTTTCGGTCAATTTCTTCGGCGCAAGATAGGGCGACGATTCTTCTTCGTCTAACACTTCGTAGCCCTTATTCGAACCGTTCGTTTTAATCGGCAAAGGTAGTACCCTTGCAATACGCAATCGCTTTATATCGATATAGCAATCGTACTTCCCGTCCGCGATTTTTTGCAAGAAATGTTTTTCACTCGTCGCGTACGCGGAATTTCTTTCCGAGAATAAATCGTCCGCGTCGAAACAACTCACGTTATTCACCCCGTCCGACGCATACTTTTCAAGCCGTACCATATCGTCCGAAGTCGTATCCATAAAACAATTATCGCTCAGCCAAACGCCCACCGCGACGTCCTTTTCCCCGACCGCTAACACGGGATTTAATCCGAAACTTTCCAAAACCGCGCAAACGAACAAAGCAAGCTTAATCGGACTCGCCTTTCTCTCCGCTAAAAGTTTCGTACCGCTTACGTCTAACGCTTTCGTCATATCCGCGTCTTGGCGTTCGAAATTAAATTTACGAATGGACGCGTAAACCGCCGCAATCGTTCTTCTTATAACATTCTTGTCGCAACCTTCGTACCCTTCCAAATCGCTTACGACTTCCCATTTTTTAAGCTGACTTTCCACGTCCGCGCGGATTTTACCGCAATCGGCAAGTTTAGGACGCACAAACCCCGCCAAACGCTCCGCATTCCCGTCCAGCCCTTCCCAATAATCGAACGGCAAAACGGTTACGAATACGGAAGTTTTAACGACGGATTTTTTATCTTTGAAAATCTCGATAAAGACTTCTTCTTGCTTCACTTCTTCCAAATTAACGAAATACAAGGGCGACAAAATACTCGGCAAGTCGATTTGCACCTTGCTTTCAAAAGGAATTTCACCAATTTCTTTCAAGTACGGCGTAACGAGTCCGTTTTCGTTAGAAACGGAAATTTTAAGCCCCTCAATCGCCACCGCCCCACTGTTTTTGACCTGTAACGACGTAAAAAGCGGACTTCTCGTAAAATAGTCCGCGTAAGAAAGCACCTTGGGCGCTTCCGCGCTCAAAGCGATAAACTCTTCAATTTTTCTAATTTTTTGCGCCATAATTCCCTACCAAGAATTGTTATTAACAATTCTATTATACTTTAATCTTTGAAAAAAATCAACCCAATGCGAACGAATTTTCGCTAAAACCCAACGATTTCTTTCTTCATTTTAATCAATCTTCTAAACCTAACAAATAATCCGCCGTTACGTCAAAATATTTCGCCAATACGACAAGTTGCGAACCTTTTACGTCCGCCTTACAATTCTCCCAGCGACAAATCGACGCAACCCCTATTTGCGTTTCAGTACTTAAATCCTTGATGGATAATCCCTTTTCGTTTCTCAATTCCTTTAATCTTTCTGCAAATATTTTCATTCTCTTTCACTCCTTTTCTTTATTATATTCCATTTTCGGAATGAAAATACTTGACATTCCTAAAAAGGAATGATATACTATTTATACTTAGCAAATTTCCGTTATCGCCAAACAAACTTCAACAAAAAAGAGCTTTGACTTTTCAATCAAAGCTCTTTTTTGTTATTTAGTAATTAATAGCATCTTATGCGCTAAGATTGCCAAGCTCGAACATTACGGAAAGTCCGCCCATATGGAAGGAGAAATATTCCGCGCTTTGAGTGGATAAATAGAACGACATGCTTGCATCCGTTTCCGTTAAAGAGCTAACGCCCGTACCGTTGAAATAGTAAACCGACGTACCAAAGCTAAAAATAGGAGCAGCCGCGTTAACGCCCATAATACCGTGGATTTGAGCGCCGGTAGAAGTCGTATTCATTCTATCGAGCGTGTACCCTTTATAATTTACAGTACCTTGTACTTCTTTCATCGTCAAAACTTGGTCTGCCTTGTTACCGTTACAAGTCAAAAGCGCAATAATATTCATCTTACCATTCGTATCGGTAGGAGAAGTTTTACCGATTAAGAACGTTTTACCTACCGCGTTAAATACGCCGTCCAAAGCTTTAAGTTGTTCGATAAACGAACCACCGCCTACCGTGCTAAACCAAATTTCCGTACCCGTCAAATACGCTTCCATTTCGCTATTTT
Organism: Clostridiales bacterium; assembly: GCA_015055865.1. GTDB lineage: Bacteria > Bacillota > Clostridia > Christensenellales > Borkfalkiaceae > Scatosoma. The sequence continues at coordinate 36,409 of SVHK01000008.1, forward strand.
CGTCAATCGTAGCGGTAGGAATATCCGTATTATTCGTTTGGGGGTCGATATGTTGCATCAAAATCAACGGACCGCCCGCGCGTTTCATATAGGAATTGGTAATATTCGCGTGCGCGTTGCCCCAAAGGAAAATCGCGTCTTGGAAGGAATCGTAAACCTTCGTTCTGCTATAATCAGCGTTTGCAACGCCACCTTCTTTACTTTCCGCAAACAACGAGATAAAGAAGTTGTACGTTCTTACGTTGTCGTACTTCGCCGTCAAGCTATCAACTTTCGTACAAATAAGCCCACCCGCGTAAATAAGCGTTTCGTCCGTATTTTGACCGGTCGTCGTAGAGCTCAAAACGATTTGGTCGGGTTTCGCGTTTCCTTTCAACGCAAGGTTATAGAAATTGAAACGTTCGTCTTGTTCGCCCGTCGTAGTCGCTTGACCTTCCGCACGGAACAACGCGGTATTCGAGAAGTCGTTCCCGTAATACGTGTCGCCTTCATCACCAAAACCGCCGTCAGGCCAGAAAGAACAAACCAAAGGCATTTTGGAAACGTCCAAATCGAAATAGTTTCCGTAGAAAGTAAAGCTTTCGCCGGCTTGCAAAAGACGTTGGAACATAACGGGGTTACCGTCGTATTGATTCCAAAGGAACGTTCTTGTCAAACCTAATTCTTCGGGAGTCTTAATATTACCGTCCGCATCTTTATACTTAATATTGTAACTGTCAGGGAGCGTGTAATAGAATTGATTAGGAATGTCTTTGGATTCCAAAATGGTGTTTTGGTGCAAAACAATACCGTTCGTCGTTACGTTTGCAACGCCGTTGGCAATCTTAACCGCTTCCCATTCCGTTTGCGTATTGTCGAACAAGGCAAGTTCGCCCGCCTTATAAACGTTGAATCCGTCCACTACTTTTACGGTAAAGCTAATCGCATCATCGTCGAAAATATAATCGATTTCGTTGGGTTGAACGGAAAGCTCAAATACCATACCTACCGTACCGTCCGCAAAATCGAACGTATTCGCCGTAGCGTTTTCCGTTACAAGCAAGGTCGTATCTTTATGATATTCGTAAACGTTGCTTTCGCCTTGTTTCAAGCCTTTCGTCAACGTAACGAATTCCGTACCGTCCAAAACTTTAACGGTAGAATTTGCCTTAAACGACGTAAGCGTTTCCGTTGAGAAATCTTGTTCGTCGAAAACGGTTGCTTCGGGCAAGAACTTGAACGCGTTATCATCGCCTACTAAGTAATATTCCGTACCGCTATTTTTAAAGAATTTTTGTTCAAAATTCGCGTCCGTCTTATCGTTAGTAGCCGCCGTCGTATTCGCTTTAAATTCACTAATAAACGAAGGCTCGTTGAAACCGAGAATAGTTACGCGTTCGTCCGGCTTATCGTTAACGGTAATTTCGATTTCCGCGAAATCTTCGCCGTATTTAGTCGAATAAACGATTTTAACCGTTTTCTTACCCTTCGTTTGCGTAATCTTGGAAAGGTTAGAAGTAATATCTTCTTCGCCAAGATAAATTTTTACTTCACTAAGCGCTACGTCGTCCGTCGTTTTGTCGTTGAAGAACGCCGTCATCACCAATCCGTCGAAGGATACTTCTTCTTCGATTTCGTAAGTCGTCTTAATGCCTTGGGGATTTACGACGAAATCCGTCATTTCAAGCGAGCCCTTAAGCAACTTCGGAAGCAAAATCGCCCCTGCCGTTACCACCGAAACACCCAACACTGCAGATGCCGCGATAATCGCGACTTTTTTCTTGTCCATATTTTTTTTACTCCTTATACATAAATTTTTTGTTTATCTTCAACGGCTTTCACCGTTAAATTCAATTTTAATACGCTACGATAATAATTTCCGCTCTCGCGTGTACGTTCGCTTTCGCTTCTTTTAATGCCAAATTAGTCGAACCCCTTTTTAAGAATACAAGCTCTGCTGTTTCTTCTAATACGACTACGTTTTGATTGTTCAAAACGTAAACCAAATAGCTCGGGTCTGCGTCCACGGGGTCTAAAAGATATTCAATCTTTACGCGGTTGGGATTTTCTTCAAGATTATCCATCGTATATTCCCCTGCGATAAACTTAAAGGAATACGCAGTCAATCCCGAAGTCTTATCCGCCCCCTTATTGACCGTCGTACTTTGCCCGTCTTGTCTATTGGAAAGCGTAACGTCGGTAATGGTAATCCCTTCGATATACACACCGCTTTCGGGTATGGTTGCGGGATAGCCGAAGAACTGTACGGCAAGGATAGACGCGAGATAGACGATAAATATTGCAATAATGACCGTTTTCTTCATCGCTTATTTCTCCTTGTAATACACTTTAATCTTCAAAAAGAAGGTAAACGCCTTAAACGCTACGAGCGCAATCGCTACGGCAAGCGCCTTGTTCCAAGTGAGCATTATCCCTTCGGGTACGAGCAAGAATATAGCAAACGCGAACAGGAACGCGAGCAAGAACGCAAGCAAGGAAGATTTATTTTCGTTGGGATTATTCGATTGCTCCGAGAACGTCGCGTATTGCTCGTACTGCGGATTCATAATATCCATTTCCGCGCTCCAAAACGCATGCGCCACGAATACCGCGTAAGCCGTTAACCCAAACGAAAGCAAATTCACCGAACCGACCGTATAATAGAACGAGTATACGATGGTCGTTATCAAAACCCCGATAAAGCCCATAACCAAATTAACGGTCAGTTTTGCAAACAGGAGCGACCCGTAGGTAGATGGTTGAACTTTATTCAAATACGCCGAGAACCCGTCTTTGGAATACGCGCTTGCCATACGGATATTCGCGGAAAGCAATATCAAAAGCATAATGACGAAATTGAACGCAACCGTCATTTGTACGCCCGTCGTATTTCTATTCATCGCCGAATAAAAAGCGTTCAAAATCGCAACTGCAAGGGGCATAATCACGACGAGCTGAGTCGTAAGCGAAGTAATCGTGCCGTCGCGCAAAGCCACCAACCATTCCTTTTTAACCGCCGACAAAAGCACCGGCGCTTTATTATTTTGTTTTTCTTCAATTTTCGTCTTTTTAGCGAACTCAAACGGCTTAGACGCCATCTTGTAAAAGAGCGGTTTTGCAAGCAACAGCCCGAGCGCGGTCAACAGCGCCAACACGAAAATAAGGCCAAAAAACATCGGCGCACTCCATACGTTGAAGAGTACGGGCGTAAAGGTATGAATACCGTTCACGATTATCGGAGCGTAAGGCGTACCGATAATTAAATACGTCAACCAATAAATAGGCGGAAATCCATTCGATACGGCTTGCGTGAGATTATTAATTTCTTCCCTTGGAATACCCGTTTGTAAGAAGTTGATTTCTTCGGGAATACTTGAAATAATAAGAGCAGCCAACGCTATCAAACCGCCGTACACGGCAAGACCTAACACGGCTTTTGCGATTTTCGACTTTTTAATAAATTGATAAGCGAATAGCGTAGGCATTGAAAGCAACGCGCCTAAGAGCACGGGTATTGCCGCCACGAACGCAAAGAGCAAAATTACCCACGCGAAATAGTAAACGGGATACCCTAGCGCGATTCCGTATCCGCAAAAAAACGGAATCAAAAACATGAAGTTCTTTTTAAGTTCGTGTACGTAATAGACCAAAAGTTTGGACACGAACACCATCGTAGGCGTCGCAGGAAAAGTCAAAAGCACGAGATTGTCTTTCGACAAGTACAAGGAATTAACCAAACCGCCCGTCGTGAACACGGTCGAAAGCAATAGCATCGTCGCAATTACCGTCGTAAGAAGTTCTGCCGGAATCCTGCCGTTCGTCACGTCAAAAACTCTCAAGAGCTGACACGCCCAAAAAAGCAAATAGCAAATCGCCGTTACCACCGCAAATTCTATGATAAAGAAGATTACCTTGAAAAGGGTTTGCTTAAAGGAACGCAAGTACCCCAAATCCATCTTCTCTTTTAATTGCATCGCCGTCAAGGTCTTGAGCGCGGACAGAGCGCTTTTCAAGGTCATGACGTCTTTTCTCTTCGTTTCCGTCATCATTACGCCTCAAGCTCCTTTTTCTCGCCCATCGCCGGCGTTGCGTCGTTCGACGCGTTCTCAATCATACCCATATAGAAGTTTTCAAGTTGAATGCCTTGTTCTTCAAGTTCTTTAACGCTTCTTTCGCAAAGAATATGTCCCTTTTTAATAATCGCGATTCTATCGCAAATTCTTTCCACTACGTCGATGATATGGCTAGAGAAGAATACGATATTCCCAGCCTGCGCGTGCGCTTTCATCGCTTCTTTGACTTGGAAGATACTTTCAGGGTCAAGACCGGTCAACGGCTCGTCGAGAATCCAAAGCTTAGGATTATGCACGAGCGCCGACATAATGGTAATTTTTTGTTTCATACCGTGCGAATAGGTCTTAATCGGATTATCGAACGAACCCTGCAAACAAAATCTTTCAACGAACTCTTCAATACGAGCTTCTCTGTCTTCCTTACTTACGTTGTAAAGGTCGGCGATATAGTTCACGTATTCGCGACCGGTAAGGTTTTCGTAGAGCGCGTAATGGTCGGGAACGAACCCCGTTTGCATCTTCGCGCCTACGGGTTGCTTGTCCACGTCGTAACCGCATACTTCGATGCTTCCCGAAGTAATCGGTTGAATCCCTACGATACTTTTAATTATCGTACTTTTCCCCGCGCCGTTCGGGCCAAGGAAACCGAAAATTTGTCCGCCTTCAATTTCAAGGTTAGCGTCGTGCACTGCGTACACGTCGCTCGTAGAGTATTTTTTTGTAAAGTTTCTTAAAATAAGTTTGTTTGTTCCTTCCATATTGAGTGGCTCCGATGTATTTCTTCCTGCAAGCGCGACTTCCAATGCAAGTCTATCCGCTTTAATTTTCTTGTTTCTTATATAAATATCAACGTACAAATCCTCGACCGTAAACGCGAGTTCGTACAAGAACCACATTGCGAACGACAAGGCGACGTACACCAAAAAATACAAACTTTGATACAACGGATAAAGCACCATCGTTTGCCCGTTCTTAAGCGGAATTTCCGCAACGACGAGCCGTAAATCAAGCGCCCATTGTCCAAGCTTATCCGCGATGAAATCGCTATTGATAAAGAAGAAGTCAACCACTTTGTCTTCCGTCGTAAGGTACGCGTTTAAGAACAACACAAGCGCGTAATATAAGGCGAACGCAATCAACGAATAAACGAACAACTTCATTTTCGGACGAGAATACAATTTTAACCCAACGCAAACGAACGGCATAAAGAACGCACAATAATGGTTTATCCAAAACTCCATCGTCCGTACGCTAAACGCGGTCGTATCCGCAGCCGTATTCGGCATCGCCATAGCGAGAAACGCGCCGAGCACGTTGATAAACAACGTAAAGTAGAAGACTTTATCGAGTTTAAACATCAAGCAAATAGGCACGATATACATTGCGGTATTACAAAGATGCAACGGCCACGCGCTCAAATCGATAAAGGTCGAAAACTCGTAACGGAAACTGTAAGTAATCATCGTCGCGATACTCAAATACAACAACGCGTACCGTTTATGTTCGTAGTCTTGTTTATGCAACGCAAAAATGATAAAAGCAGGAACGACGAACGCGCCGTAGAGCATCACGCGATGCGAAAACGTTAAGTCTTTCAAAAGCACGGTCGCAGGCCCCGCCCCGAACAACGCTTGCAAAGTAAATACGGGAATACTCGCCACTATCATACCCAAAAGCACGAAAAGGAATTTCGGGAACAATTTTTCGTATTTAGTCTTAAACTCCTTCACCCAAGTCAAAATACAAATCGCAAGCGATAACCCAATTTCAACGGCGAAGAAAATCCCCTGCATTTCAAACCCGCTACCGAGCGCGTCTGCCCCACCCATCGCGATAATAAGCGTATTGACTGCAATAAAATCGACGATATACACGGGTAACGCGAAAAACTTGACGAGCGGAGTCAAAATTCTAATTTTGTTTTTAAAGAACGGATACGTCGTTAAAAGCGTATGCGCCGTAAAAGTCAACCAAAGGAAGATAACCGAAAAAGCGACTTGAAGTTGCCCGTCCCGCCCAAAGGGAGAATTAACGTTCAGCCCAATCGTTTCCGTCAAAACGATTTTACCGCTAAAAAGTCTTAACCCCAACATCAAAGAAAGGACGAGCGACGCCCCCTTGAATATCCAAGATTTTTTCTTTTCGTCCACTTTGACGAATTTATCCGCCAAAAGCAGTCCTATGGTAAAGAGTACGACGGAAATCGTCGCGAATAAATAATAACTAAACATAAGTCACTTCGTTTCCAATTTATTCCTTTGAATTTCTTACATTATTATTTTACACTAATATTGTCAAGTTGTCAAACGAAAATTGTAATAAGTTTATATGACATTTATCATAAAATCATTGATTTTAAGCGCTTTTTAGCGCTCAAACAAAAACGGACGACAAAATCCCGTTCGCCGTCCGTCTAAATGGTTATTTAAAATATTTTCCAAAACTCGTTTGGAACGCTCGCGCTAATGGTAATCAGTTCTTTCGTGAACGGGTGCAAAAACACGAGTTTAGACGCGTGCAACCCTAATCTCGAAAGCGGATTTTTGGTAAACCCGTACTTTTCATCGCCGACAATCGAGTGTCCGAGCGCTTTCAACTGTACGCGGATTTGGTTTTTTCTACCCGTTTGGATATTGAGAGCAAGCAACGAAAGCCCGTCCTTTTCCCTAACCACACGGTAATCGGTAACCGCCTTTTGCCCCGACGGGTCTTGCGTAACGAAAACCAAATTGTTCTTATTCTCTTTCAAATAGTTGACGAGCCGATTTTCCTTTTTCTCAAAAATCCCTTCAGCGATTGCAAAATACTCTCTTTCGCTTACGTACTCGTTCCATTTGAGCTTTAACGCCGAATACACTTTCGGGTTCTTTGCAAACACCAAAACCCCCGACGTTTCCTTATCGATTCTGTGCAAAATAAACGGTCTTGCGTTCTTGTCTTTGCTTTGTAAATACTTCAAAACTTTCCCAAACGCGCAATTTCTGTCTTTATCGCTTTCCACCGACAACAATCCAACCGGTTTATCCACGGCGACGAAATCGTCGTCTTCGTAGATAATTTTCAAATCCATTCTATACGGTCTAACCGCCGACTTTTTCGTATTTCGAACGAGTTTGTCTTTCATCGGCGTTTTGGAAATTTTCACTTCGTCGTCCTTTGCAAGCGCGAAATCGTATTGCGAAATCACGCTCCCGTTTACGAGTACCTGCCCGTTCGTCAAAAGCGACTTCACGTTGTTACGCGAAGTGTTGCATTTACGGAGCAAAAATTCGAGCAATTCGTCGCTCCGATTCACTTTATACGAAGCGGTATAAATTATTCTCTCGTCCTTTTCGTTTCGCACCTGCCCACGTCGTTCTCTATTATTCTCTCGTCCCGTTCTTCTTTCCATTGCGTTTAAATCCTTTCGTTTGAGCTATCGCTCGCTTTTAAATTATAGCACTTCTTTGACAAAAACGCAATAAAAAGAAACCCCTTTCTTTAATTTTCAATCTTATCTAAAAAATAATCGTATAAACTTGCGTAATACTCGCCCAAATAAGACGGCGCGACGGTATCTTGTTTAAAGGCGTCCATTCGCGCCGTGGGATTGGAATAAGTCGCGAGATAATAATCTCTTACCACCATAAACCGTTCCGAATAACTTAAAGCGTAATCAACGACGTAAGGATGTCCAACGGGCGTTTCCACTTTTAAAGAAAACCTTAAGTAGAATAGCAATCTTTCTTTAATCGCGTTCAACTCCGCTTGATATTCGCCGTCCCACTGCGCACATAAGGAGTCGTAAATATTCGACCTAAAAATCCCGTTTTTCAGTAATCTAAACTTTTCCTTCCGCTTCTTTTCATTGAGCGACGAAAGCAATTTATCCTTCTTCGTTTGCGCGCTCATTACTTCTTGGAGTTGTTCTTCGTTTAACGCCGAGTACTGCGCGTCCGTAAACTCAATAACGTCTATCGTCATTTTCTACCACCCCCGATTTTCTCCAAATCCACCGTCAGTCGTTCTATTACGCACCCCTTCGACAACTCTATTTTAAGCGAAAAAAGGTCGCCTTTTAATCCGACCGCCAGCGTCTGTTTGCCGGCAAGCGAATAGCTCAATTTCTTTTCGCCGTTTCTACCCTTTACGGTAAGCGTGCACTCTCCTTGCCCACAAAGTTGCAAGGAGCGCAAAAACTTCTCACCCAAAACGGAAAAATCGGTAGACTCGCATTGAAAGAGAGATTTTTCCCCGACGGGCAAATCCCCGTTTACGTCCAAATTCGAAAAATACCCGTTTTTTGTAGCAAGTACTTTCCCGTACCAATTCCCAAGCCCGTGCATTGCGAAAATCTCACCGAAATTCCCCTTATCTTCCAAATCCACGAACACCGTCCGGCGCACGGATTTCTCGTCCAAGAACGTCAAATAATATCGCCCAAATCCGTACCCTGCCCTGCAGTAATCCATATTCGACAACCATTTAATACGCAAGCCTTCCGCGTAGCGTTGAACCCTAACGCCGTCCAAAACGAAAATCCCGTCCTCCGCAAGGAAGGCGATTTTATTTAAGCAAACGCATACGGAATTTGCGACAATCGGACCGCCTTTATAAAACATTTCTTCCACGATAAAATCGCGACCCGCTCCGCCGAGCGATAACTTATACACCCCACGCTCTAAAAAAACGTACGCCGCTTCGCCAACCGTAACCATTTGCAAAATATCGCCACGGTCGGAAACGATTCTAATTTCCCCACCCTCGTCGATACTATCGTCAAAATTTTTATAATCGGTCGGCGCGCTATATTTTAACGTATTACCGTAACAAATAAACAATCTTTCGTTAAAAAAGCAAGCGTCCGTTACTTTTTGTTCTATCCAAAGCGATTTCGTCGCTTTAATCGGGTCGTAAGTATAAATCGCGTCGTTATAACAAAGCAGTAATTTTTCATCGCCCGTCTTTGAATATACCCTAACGGCGCGTTTAAATTTAATCGCCGTAGCCATCAATTTCAAACCAGGCGTACCGTTCATCTCGTCGTAAATATAAAACCGATTATTTCCCATCACGACGCCCACGCAGTCTTTTCGTTCCCCCGAATTATCATATTCGAACACGAACAAATCTTTCGCGTCGCCGTACTCCGCGGGAAACAAAGGAATATCCAACGCCTCGTTTTTTAATTTATAGCGCGTCAACCCAACGCAACCGCGTAAATTTCTCTTAGCAAAATCACAATTCTTACTCGCCGTAGCCACCAACGCGCCCGAACCGTTTTCCCCCGACCCTACGGCGCAAAACCGATTATAAACTATCCGTTTCGCCGTTTGTTTCGGAATACGATTTTGCTTTTTTAAAAAACCTAAAACTCCCATTACACCCACCGTCTTGAACGCATTATTTTCGCTGGACGTATAGAATACACGCTCGCCAACGCATCCTTATATTTTTTATTCCAAGCCTCGCCTTCTTCGTACAAACCAACGGAAAAACAATACTCCGCCGCCACGCCGTAAGAAACCAACCTCAACGACACCGAAAGATTAAACTCGGCTACGTCCGACAAAGCCTTTTCGATTGGCGTATACGTATATTTTATCGTAATTTCCCCCGATTGCGTTTGCAAAAAATCAGGAAAGAGCTTGTATTTTAAGTTTTCTTCGTTTGCGTTTTTTACGCTCAAAACACGAACGGCAGCTCTGCTCAAAGCAGAATATTCCACTTTCCCCGTTTCAGAAACGAGATTATCCTCCGCTACGAGCGGTAAATAATCCAACGCCACTTCGTTTTGAATAAAGTTGAAACACCGTAGCAAAGCGGTTGTTTCCGCGCCCCCTTGCGTCCTATCGCCGTCCAAATAATTTTTTACACATTCCCCAACGCCGACCATATCCGCCACCGTCGTAATCACGTCTTTAACCGTCATTTCTTATCCCCCATTAAAAAATATTGGGGCGACGCTTTCCGTCGCCCCCGTCTTTTAAATCTCGGTAATACCGGAAAGCATACCTTGCCCTTGCGGTCTATCGCACATAAGGTCGGCGTATTTTACGAGCGTAGCTCTCCAAATCGCCTTACCAGGTACTTGTTTAAGCACGTGCCCGCCTTCGTCTTCAAGCCATTCCCAATCGCAAAGTTGATGAATCTTGAAATCTTTGGTATTAAGCAAGTACATCGTACCTTCCGGACAGAATCTATCCGCAACGATAGGAATACCGTTATAAGAAAGCGCGGTAAACCCGCCGTTTAAAGCCATCGTATCGACGCTATGTTGATATTTCTTGAATTTTTCCGCAATCGCGCGACGTACCCCCAAAGAACAAACGATAAAGTTCGTCTTATCCCCCGTTCTCATTTCAAGCTCGTCTAACGCCGTTTGTAAAATATTCTCCGTCAATTCCCCGACTTCGTTCTTCACGTAAGGCGCAAGCCAAGGATTAGCGCTCTTAGACAAGCCGTAAAGCGTACCCGAAGAAAAGAGATGTTTTAACCCCGTCAATTCATAATTCTTCGAACCGGCAACGTAAACGGTATAATTCGCGCCCACCGCGTTGGTATTAATCGAACTACCATCAATTGTAATGGTTTTTTCTACCGTGTTTACGTTAATAATTCTTCTACCGCTAAGCGACTCAATGCGCACGTCGTCAACGTTATGCATATCAACTTCCATACCAAGCACGGCGGATTGCACTTCAGTAAGCTTATAAGTATTGCTACCCAACGACTCAACCACTTTACCAATTCTCGCGCTACCGTCGCCGAAAAGCATACGCCCCATCGTAATCGACGCGCTCTTAATAAGTGAATCCATCTCGTTATTCAAAAGGTTGACGAACGCGCCTTCGCTATTTTTAGACGCTCTCAACGCCTTGTCGGTAATTTCAATCGTACCGTACAAATTCTTTAAGGTAGAAGTAAATATCGCGAATTTCGTCGCGCCGGATTTCGGCAAATCCGCCGTTTCGGTATTCGCGCCGATGCCGTTACTCATACCTATCTTAATCGCTTTCTTAACTTCTTTACCAACGACGTCCATCGTCGTATTTTCAATTTGCGCCAACAAAGGATTGGCTTGCATATTCAACGTTTCAACCACCGCGTCAAGATAAAAAGTTTTTAAGGCTTTATCAGCCGTATCCATAGTTACCATAAATAAAATTCTCCTTAATTTTTAAAATAGCTACGCGCAAGCAAAAACTCAACTTTGCGCCTTTTCCGATTTGAAATACCGTAACGCCATATCCCCTGCCTGAGACACGGAAGTTGCCTTAACGCTAGGAGAAGCAATCGTCCCTTGCCCACCCCTGATAAGCGGTGCGCCCGATTTTTTCAAAGACTCGAAATAATCCCCGATAATTTTCAAACGAATATCTTCGTTTTTGCTCGCGCGTTGATAGATTTCCTCATCGGAAACCTTTTGCGCAACGCTTTCATTCGCGGAAGTTTTAGCGAACTTTTCAAAAGTTTCCGCCCCGTCCAACGAAAACTTTTCTTCGCTCTCCCCTACGCTTTCTTTCTCAACCGTACCGTCCCCGTAATTCGTTAAATACGCGGGTTCGACGCTCGGTTTTTCTTCCTTGGAACGAGCGTCGCTCTCAACGGAGCAAGAATCTTCTTCCTTACCTCCGCCGTTTTCAAACTTTTCCGCCTGCAATTTCGCAAACTCCCGTTCCAACGCCTTGAGCCGTTGACTGCGTCTCGTAAACTCCGCTTCCAACGCCCCGTAGGCTTGAGAAAGGGCGTTTTCGTCCTTAAACTTTTTCAAAACCGCCGAGCCTTTTCCGTCCTTAGCGTTTTCCATTCCGCTCATCGTTTCCTCTCGCTCCGTTTTTACTTGTTCTTCTACCAAAACGTTATCCTTTTCCATAATCTCTCCTTATAATTTTTCTTCGCGCATTTTTTTATGTTTTTCGATATGCGCGATAAATTTCTTTTTAATTTCGTCTTGTTTTTTGCTAACCTTAAACTCCGCGGACAACAAGAACCGCGTATGTTCGCTTATATGCAAGTCGTGGTCGTCGTAACAATCGGGCTCTATTTCTTCCGTTTTTAAAGCAAGGTTTTCCTCTCCCGCCTTTGCGATATGCAAGGAAGAAATATCTTTCGAATTTTCGTAAGAGCCAAACCCGAACGCTTCCAAAATCCTATTTTTGTTCTCTTTCGTTACCTTCCCGTCGTCGTCAAAGAGCAATCCCGCCTCAAAAAGTTTCAACAAAATCTCCCGTTTATCGTAAGAATTGTCCTTCTCTTCGCACTCAAAAGCAATATCTTTCCCAACGACTTCCGACGCGTTGAAATAATACACCTGCGTTCGCTTATTTTCGCCCGTCAACGTCATCAATCTCGCGTTGCCTGCGAACTGCCGATACAACCTTAAAACGTGCTTACCAATCTCCTTAAGCGCCGAATCAAAACTCTCAATCGTCGTGGCTAATCTAGAATCGTCTTGAGAAATCAAAAGTTGCAACCCCGTCGCGCTGGTAACCCTTGCAGGCGTCGAATTTTGCGACAAATCGCTCACCCCGCTCACGAGCGAAAATTCCTTTTCCAACCACTCTTCTTCCCTTGCAAACTCCGCAGGAAACCCACCGCAATCCAACAATTCAGGCGCTTTCGCCCCCTGTCGGTAAACCAAAACTTTACCGGGCATCAAACCTTCTTCGGTAAGCTCGTCGGTATCCACCGAACCGTCCTCCACGGCAAGCACGCCCATTGAAATACGGTTTAAAAACTCGTGTTTTCTGTTTCTCACGGCATTATACGCCCTTTGCACGGGAATTAGTCTATCGACGATACTCGTCCCGAAGAAAGACGCAGGCAATCGGACGCAATCTTGCTTAACGAACGGCAACCCCCGTTCTTCCCTATCCGCGTTAAGATAGGGCAACGGTCCCGAATAAAGCAATTCACCGCCGGCAACGATTTCAAGCTTCCCGTCTTTAAACTTTTCCGTTGGCAAGGTATATTTTTCAATCAAAATCTCCGCGTTGGAAAAAACCGTTTTAGAAAAACCTTTTCCCATCGCGCCCTTACCGGCAGACGGCTCGGAATACCCGCAAACGGCGTGATTTTCAAGTTCTTTCCCCACCAAAGCAACGCCAAACTTCTCGTAGATATAATCGACGGAAACGGCTTGCGCGTGAATAAGGCTTTGTAAATCTTCTAATCCTTCCGCGCTCAACTTATCGGGAAAAATCTCAAACGGTGGCGCGACTGTAATCTCTACTTCCCCCTCATACACGGGTTCGCCCTTTTCATCGACGGCTACCTGCCTACCCCCTTTCTCGTTCCAAACGACTTTATAAAAAGCCGAACCGCACGTTTCCGCCCAAACCGTACCGCGTTCTAAAATTTTACTAAGCTCCAAACGTTCGGCCGTATATTTCAAAATCCCGGTAGCAAGTTTCGCCATTTTTAAATCGCCGTCCTCATCGGAAAAAGCTTTAACCTTTAAATCGGGCTGTCTTTTCATCAACTTTGCGACCCTTGCCTCTACGAGAGGCGCAATATGATTAAACGTTCTTTTCGCCTGCCAAAAAAACTGTTTATCTTCCTCCACCAAATCCCCAAACGGCGAAACGTCGCAGTACTGATTTCCGCTTAAAAAATTCATATTCAATCTCCAAGCGTTTTCCAATCTCCGTCTTTCTTCTCGACGCGTTTCGAAATCGAGCGTAATCGCTTCTGCAATTTTCTTTTTTCGCTCGCTCTCTTGCCTTTGTTTTTCTCTTTCTAAGCCAACTTTGTCAAACCCCATTTACAGCTCCTCTTTTTATTATTCTTTTTTTTCGGCTAACTCTTTTAACAACCTTTCTTTCTCGGCTAAAAGCTCCTCGTCGGAAAGTTTCGTCAAATCCGTCTCCTGTCCCGCGAGTAAAATTTGCACGGCTTTCAAATCGGGTGGCACGTCCTTTTTCGTTTCCTTTCGTTTGAGCAACTTCATTTCCCCGTCAACTTCCGCGTACTCCTCCGTTACTTCCTCCACGGAATACCCCGTCGCCACTTTCATCAACGCCTCGCCGAGCGTATTTTGTTTTTTCTTTTTTGCGCGCTTATTCAAAACGTCCTCCTTTTAAAACTGCTTATACCTTCCTGCCTTTAATCCCCGAATCCGTTTTTCCTTATCAACTTGAATCACGGTTTTCTCCTCGACGGGCGCGCTCTTTTTCGGTCTACTCATCAAATAATATCGTAGCGCGTCCAAACAATGATCGTCCACTTTTTTCGGCGTATCCCCACTCCCCCAAAAATACCCTTTCAGCTCACGGATAAGATTGACGCAATCGGAAAAGATATACAAATTCGGCAACCCGTTTTTCGTATTCAAATAACTCTTAACTCGAGCAATCCCCGAAAACAAATCCTTTTCAACGTC
>SVHK01000040.1 GCA_015055865.1 Clostridiales bacterium
CGAATTATAAAGGCGAACGCTTAATTTCCACTCAATTAGCCAAAAAACTGGACGTTACCCGTTCTGCGGTGTCGCAAATCGTTAAAAAATTAGAAAAAGACGGCGTTATTAAGAGGGTACCGGACGAGATAGATAAAAAAATCGCCTATATTGAATTGACGGAAAACTCCTTAGACGGATATAAAAAAGCAAAAGAAGAAGGGGAAGTTTTCGTGGGGAAATTGATAGAAAACTTTGGCAAAAATAAATTAGACTCACTGTTATCTTTATCTGAGGAGTTTTGGGAAATAATAGAAAAACTTAATGCGATTTAAAACACTATTAGGAGTTGAAATATGTTAAAACTTATAGACATAAAGAAAGATTACGTAACGGCAGGGTTGACGGTACACGCTTTAAAAGGCGTATCGTTAGACTTTCGTAAAAACGAATTCGTTGCGATACTTGGTCAATCCGGATGCGGAAAAACGACGATGCTCAATATCGTCGGTGGGCTTGACCATTATACGGAGGGCGATTTAGTTATTAACGGTAAATCGACTAAAGATTTTACCGAACGCGATTGGGACGCTTATAGAAACCATTCGATTGGTTTCGTTTTCCAAAGCTATAATTTAATCCCCCACCAAAGCGTTCTGCAAAACGTAGAACTTGCTTTGGCTCTTTCGGGTGTTTCGAAACACGAAAGACGTGAACGGGCGAAAAAAGCGTTAGAGTCGGTAGGGCTTGCGAATCAGCTCAATAAAAAACCGAGCGAAATGTCGGGAGGTCAAATGCAACGCGTAGCGATTGCGCGGGCGCTCGTTAATAATCCCGATATTATTCTCGCTGACGAACCGACGGGCGCGCTTGATAGTGAAACGAGCGTTCAAGTAATGGATATTTTAAAAGAAGTTTCGAAAGATAGGCTCGTTATTATGGTTACGCATAATCCCGATTTAGCGGAAAAGTATGCGACTCGTACTATCCGTATGCTCGACGGGGAGATTCTGAGCGATAGTCGTCCGCTTACAACGGAAGAAAAAGAAACGGAAATTGTACTTGAGCAACAAGCGATGGAAGAAGAAAAACTCCCGAAAAAGAAAAAAGAGAAGAAACCTTCGATGTCGATTTGGACTTCATTCTTGCTTTCATTGAAAAATTTGTTTACTAAAAAGGGACGGACGATGCTTACTTCGTTTGCAGGGAGTATCGGTATTATTGGTATTGCGCTGATTTACGCGGTGTCGCAAGGTATGACTAATTATATCAATTTCGTACAAGAAGAAACGCTTGCGTCTTATCCTTTGACGATTCAATCGGAACACACGGATATGACTTCGATGTTACAATCGTTCATTTCATCGGCGACGAGTTCGAACGAACACGATAAAGATGCCGTTTACGAAAAGAACGCGTTATATACGCTTGTGGAAACGGTAAACGCGCAAGAAATTAAGCAAAACGACTTGAAGTCGTTTAAAGCTTATATTGAAAGTGAATTGGCAAAGACAGAAAAAGAGTCTAAATTAAAAGGTGCGCTTTCAGGTAGACAATATACCTATGATTTCGATATGCTCGTATATACCCAAAACGTTGACGGGACTATTATTCAGTCGGATACGGAAACGTTGATTATGGAAATGATGGCGAAATGGCTGGGCGCGGGTACGATAGGGAATATGTTTTCTTCAATGGAAAGTTTGTCGAGTATTTCGCCTATATCAATGATGACTTCGTCGATGGGCTTGTGGCAAGAAATGTTGCCGGGTGAAAACGGTAAATTAATAAACGAATACATTGAACACCAATACGATTTGATTTACGGAAATTATCCAACCGCATATAATCAAGTTATGCTTGTGGTGGATGCAAACAACGAAATAGACGATATTACCTTGTACGCGTTGGGGTTAAAATCCGAAGAAGAAATCGACGCTATCGTGGATTCTGCAATCAACAAGACGGAACTTCCTAAAACGGATACTAAAAAGTGGACGTTTGAAGAAATTTGCAATAAAAAATACCGGACCATTTTAAATAGTGATTGTTATCAACTCGACGCTACGACGGGAACGTATATGGATTTAAGAACAACCAAGCAAGGCTTAAAATATCTTTACGATAACGGTATGGATTTGCAGGTAACGGGTATTATTCGTCCCAAAGAAGATACGCTTGCGCCGATGCTTACTGGTTCGATTGCTTATACTTATAAATTGACGGAGCATATTATCGAAAATAATAAGACCGCTGATTCAATTTCCGCGCAACTTGCAACCCCGAACGTAGATATATTCACGGGTTTACCGTTCGAAGAAGGCGGTTCGAAAATGACTGCGGAAGAAAAGGAAGAAGATTTCAAAAAATACGTTAAAACGCTCAATACGCAAGGCAAAGCCGATGCGTATGTAAAAATTATGAGCGTAATGCCCAAAGAACAACTCAATTCCGCCGTAGAACAAACGCTTGGAATGATGCCGAAAGACCAAATGGTTGAAATGATGGTGCAAGCGTTGGTAGCTCAGACGGGTATGAATGAAGACCAAATTCGCGGTTATATTGAGCAAATGAGCGACGAAGACTTAACTTCAATGCTTCGGCAGGCAATAGAAGAAAGAATAAAAGAACAATACGCTACGGGCGTAGAAAATCAATTAAAATCGCTTACGGTTGAACAAAAAGCAACGGCGTTTGATTTGGCTTTGCCGACTTATACGACCGAACAATGCGCAATTTATTACGAAGAAGTTTTAACGTTTTCTCAAGCAACGCTTGAAAGCAATTTAAGAAAACTTGGTTACGTTGATATTAATACGCCCTCGTCCATCAACCTTTACGCGACGACGTTTGAAAGTAAAGGGATTATAGAAGAAGTAATTAGCGAATATAATAAATCCGTAGAAGAACAATCTCAAATCTCTTATACCGATTACGTAGGACTTATGATGTCGTCAGTAACGACGATTATCGACGCAGTAACGTACGTATTGATTGCGTTCGTTGCCGTATCGTTAATCGTATCGTCGATAATGATTGGTGTTATTACGCTTATTTCCGTCCAAGAACGTACGAAAGAAATCGGTATTCTGCGTGCAATCGGCGCGTCTAAACGCAACGTATCGAGTATGTTCAACGCGGAAACGGCAATCATAGGTTTCTCGTCGGGTGCGGTGGGTGTATTGATTACTTACCTGCTTTGTATACCGATTAACGCAATCTTGCACGCTTTGACGGGGATTGCGAATTTGAGCGCGGTATTACCCGTTTCGACGGCGTTAATCTTGATTGTGATTAGTATCTCGTTGACGCTCATTAGCGGTATTATCCCGTCGCGCGCGGCGGCGAAGAAAGACCCTGTGGTCGCGCTCCGCACGGAATAATTTTATACGTTATTAAATACCCTGCGTTTGAAAATTTCAAATTCAGGGTATTTATATTATAAATAAGGTAATAAAAGGATAAGGAGTAAAATATGAAGCAAGAAAAATTTATCGTAAAATCGCATTTTGACGGTTTGGAACTCGTATGCGTTGCTTTTGAGCCGGAAACTGCCCCTAAAGGCGTAATACAGTTCGTTCACGGTATGTGTGAGCATAAAGGACGCTACGAAGAAATGATGGAATTTTTTGCAAATAACGGCTATATAACCGTAGCCTACGACCAACGCGGTCACGGCGAAACCGCGTTTATAAAAGAAAATTTGGGTTGGTTTGGCGATAATACGGGTAAAGGTATCGTCGAAGACGCTTACGCCGTTACAAAAGAAATAAAAATTAAATATCCTAATTTACCCGTCGTCTTGTTTGGGCATAGTATGGGTTCGATGGTCGTTCGTTGTTATTTACAAGACCACGACGAAGAAATCGATAAATTAATCGTTTGCGGTTCTCCCAATTATAACCCGTTCGTTGGCGTGGCAATAGGTATGACGAAAACGATAGGATTAATCAAAGGTAAGAAACATAGAAGTAAAATGCTCTCGTATCTTTCTACGGGGAAGGGCAACGAGAATTTTCCCGGCGAAGGTCCGAGCGCGTGGTTGAGCCGTAATAGAGAAAATATCAATAAATATATTGCAGACCCGTACTGTAAATATATCTTTACTTGCAACGGCTTTGAGAATTTATTCCGCTTGATGAAATCAACGTATTCAAAGAAAGCTTATAAAGTAAAAAATCCTACGTTGCCTATTCACTTCGTATCGGGTAGCGACGACGCGGTGCTCGGTGGGGAAAAGAATTGGGTAAAGGTCCACGACGCGTTGCGTGGGGTAGGGTATGAAAACGTTTCCGGTAAGCTTTATCATAAACTCCGTCACGAAATCCACAACGAACCCGAAAGAGCAATGGTTTACGCCGATTTATTGGCGTTTATTCAAGGCGAATAAGAAAAAAGATTCATACGATTAAGTTTTAGCGAGCCGTATTCCGCAAAATCGGAAGACGGCTCTTCTTTTTTGTGATAATTGTGGATAACGTTATAAATCAAATAAAATAAAGGGGGTAGGTATTAAGGAATAGAAAATAATGCGAAAAAGTAACGAAAAAGCCCTTTTCCCCTTTAAAATAAAGGAAAAACGAGCTGTTTTGATAAAAATAAAGGGGGTAGGTATTCGTTGATTTTGCATATCGTAACATACCCCCTTGATTTATATAAAAATTATGTGAATTTTGTGGATAACTATAAAAAACCCTATACAGTGCTTGGGGCTTGAACGCGCGTTATATCGCTTAAAAGCGGTGGGTATGTGCAGTATATAATTTAAACGCCTTAATATGGTTACGGTTTTTGATTAAACGTAAGATTTTTTTAAGAAAATTGAAAAAAACACTGAAAAACGATAGGAAAATTGTAATAATTTTTAATTACAAATTGAAAGAATATGCGGTACAGGTTCGCGTTAATGAATATATGCCGGATAGCGTGCCGTAACTTGCAAAAAAAATAGGAAAAAAGTCGTGTAAAATTATTGACATTGGAAAATGATTATGTTATAATATTTTCGTAATTCTATATTATTCGACGCGAATTGACAAAAAATAAATCACGAAAATTTACGTTGACTACATAGAAATAAAATAGCAAAAAATTGGTTTTTCATGAAGGAGGAAGTTTTATGAAAAAGAGTAAGTTAATCACGATGGCGCTTTCATTCTTGTTGACTATCGGTATGGTTAGCGCAGGTTTCGCGGCGTGGGTTATTTCCGCTGACGTTGTTGAAGAAGTTAACGGTACGGTATCTGTCGATGAAATTGTCGATAAGCGTATTGATTTGGATATAACGGCTACGGATACAAGCGTTTATTTCGGTAAGCCCTCGACTGAAAATACGAAGACGTTTACTAAACCTTGGTTTACTAATGATGACAACGATGTAGAAGATTTAACGATGAGTCTTTCTTTTAAAATTAACAATTTGGCTAAATTGAAAGATGATTTCAACGTAACTAAAATTAAGATTGCGATTGCTATTGATAATTCTCAATTCGGGGAAGAAGTATTAAAGTATATTAAAGTTCCTACGACTACTTATGTAACGAGTGCAGACAATAATGGTGTTATTACGCTTAATGAAACGGGTACGTTTACTGCTACTTTAAATTTTGATTGGACTGATGCTTGGAATACTGATTTAGGTAATGGTAAGAGTTCGCGCAATCCTTATAATTATTTCAATAGCTTTGATGCGAACGCGAAAAAAGAAGGGGAAACTGATTCTTATGCCACAAAAGCTTTAAATGCGATGACGGCTATCAGTCAGTTGAATTCTAATTTGCAACAAGGTAATCTTAAAATTGTTGTTACGGCTTCTATTGAAGAATTTGCAACGCAATCGTAATTTAGGAGTAAAATATAATGAAAAAATATACGAGAAGACATTATAATAAAAAATTGCTTGCTTTGGGCTTAAGCGCATTTATGGGTATTGGTTTGATTTCCACCGGTTTCGCTGCTTGGGTTATGTCGAAAGACGAGCAAGTGGAATCCAACGGAAACGTAAACGTTGCAATTATGAAAGACTCGTCTATCAATATTAAACTTTGGGCGTTAAATTCTGACGGCTCTATTAAAAAAGAAGGCGACAACAACGTTGAGTTGAGTAAAGACGACGATAATAAATATATTTTGACGGATACCTTTAATTTTGACGCTGATATTACCGATAATACGGGTCGGTTGCGTTATGAAGGTGACGCTACTGGTGGCGAAGACTTAACCGTTACCATTAAAGGTGTTATTGAAGAAACGGGTATTCCTTATGCGTTGAAAGCTGAGTTGGTTCTTCCCGAATCTATCCAAAATGCTGTTACTCAAGGCTATCTTAAATTATCTACTGCAACCGAAGAATTATTAGCTGATGATGATGGGATTGATATTGCAGAAGACGGCTCGTTTACGGTTGTTATACAATTGGCTTGGGGTGATAAATTCCAAGGAGTGAATCCTTCCGTTTATTACGATACCAATTATGGTGAAGCATCAACAACGGGAACGCCTTTAGGTAAAGATGTTGACAATACGAAAATGCAAGAAGAAATGACTGCGTTTTGGTATTGCCTTACGGGCGAAGATGCTGCAAGCAATAAGCATATGTCGCAAGAATATAGCTTTAACGGGCAATTTACTATTAAGTTAATTGCTACGGCGCTTGATACAGATACAAATAACTAAGTTGAACTATTATGACGTCAGTTGAAATTATTTCTCTTGTCGTTACGGCGATGGGGGTGTGCAGTTTTTCTGCGATTTTTACAATTTTATATCGCAACTATACCGCCTCCTCTATCAAGGACGTCGTTACCGGCAAAGCTGATATTGATTTGATTGACGAGTGCATTTACAGTTCTCAAAAAAATATTGTTACAAGACGGGAGATTATTAAAACGATTAGGTCGGCGGTGTTCTACGCCTTCCTAGTCGTTTTCGTCCCCGTTTTTATTTTTTCCGCGATTAGTAAGTTTAACGGCGACGTATTAATGGTCGGTGGGCGTTCTGTAATGGTCGTAGCTTCCGGTTCGATGAGTGAAAAAAACCCGTCTAACGATTATTTGCAAACGTATTCTTTGGATAACCAATTCAACACTTACGACATTATCGTTTTAGATAAAGCGACTTCTTCGTCCGTGATTAAAAAATACGACGTTATTGCGTTTGTGAACGATAAAGGGGTTAACGTGATTCATAGAGTCGTTGGATTTGATTATTCTGACGGAACTTTGCGTTATAAAACGCGTGGGGATTCAAACAACGATTACGACTCTTACAAACCGAGCTTTGACGACGTAATCGGCGTATATACCAATCAAAAAATAGACGGGCTTGGAATTTTTATTATATTTTTCCAATCGTATAGCGGTATGGTTACGATAGCGGCGCTCGTTTATTGTTTGATTATGATGGACAATTTAAACAAGCGTATTCAAAAAGCGCAAGCCGAACGGCTTGAAAAACTTAGAGATGCTATTGGTTTTGAAACGCTAACGAGTTCGAAAGAGTTTTCGACGGAGTTTAGCGAACGGATTTATTATAAAGGTTATGCATATCTTTTTAACGATAACGGGTTTGTCGAAAAGCAAGAGATAGAGCAAGGCGAATTTTCAAAAACGCCCGAAGATACGATGATTAAAGTCGTTGAAACGAACGAAAGTCGGACTTCGGAAGAAATAATTATTCAATCGGACGAGGTGCAAAAGTGAAAAGACCTTATTTTACGAGAAAGAATTTAATCGTTTTAGCATTGGCAATTTTTTACGGTATCTTGGTGTTTTTCTCCGGGATTTGTATTGACGCAGGGCATTCGCTCGTTTCCAAGCGTAACGTCGTTAATCAGCTTGCCATTTTGCTTAAGTTTGAACAAATCGACGCGTCACTTGCTGGGTTTGTCGGGCTTGTATTACTTGCTATATACATAGCGGCGTACGTAGCGTGCGTATTATATATTCGTCGCTATTGTATTGAAAACGGTAAGAAAACCTATCGTTTCTCTGCGATTTTAGGATATATCTTTTCCTTTGTCGTTTGCGTTGCGATGTCGCTCGGGGTTACTGTTTTATTGATTGCCCCCAAAACGATGGAGAATATTCTTTTAACGTTACGCTTTTTAGCGCAAGCTTTTATTCTCGGTACGGGGATTTTCTTTGCGCTCTTGTTGCTTATCGGCGGAGCTATTATGCTTGTCGTTAACTTGATTTTAATCGATAAGCCGTTTAGATTTTTCAATAAAGACGAAGTGGAAGTCGTCGAAGAAGGCGAATCGCCTGCGGACGTGGACGTTTCGACGAGTTTTGATATGCAAGCGGATGCGAACGGTATCGGCGGGCTTGGCGTCGGTGGCGTTGGCGGTGGAGAGCTCACTTCGGTAAAATCGGCGGATAAATTAGACGATAGAAATAAAGTATTCCCGTCCCTTTGCGCGATTGACGCTAAATACGGCGGTTTTGACATCGGTAAATTGCCTACGGATACGCTTACGCTTGAAGAACTTTGCGAGAAGTTTAGAAATTATCTTGCAAACGTTGAAAAATTGTATTTCGATATTCAAACCATTCGTACGTTTATTAGTGGTTTTGCGGCGTCGCACTTTATGATTTTGGAAGGTTTGAGCGGTACGGGTAAATCGTCGTTGCCCAGATATTTTGCGAAATTCGTTGGCGGAAACGTTTTGTTTGTGCCGGTACAAGCGACTTGGAGAGATAAGTCTAATATTCTCGGGTTCTTCAACGATTTCTCGCATACGTATTCGGAAACGGATTTCTTGACGATGCTTTATAATGCGAATTACGATACCGACCGTATTCATATTTTCGTTCTCGACGAAATGAATATTTCGCGTGTTGAATATTATTTCGCGGATTTGCTTTCCGTACTCGAATATCCCAAAGAAGATTGGAAATTACGTTTGATGCAACTTCCGCACGATTTCGTTCCGCCTGCAAGAATTGCCGACGGTTGCGTGCAAATTAAGCCGAACTCTTATTTCGTGGGTACGGCGAACAAAGACGATTCCACTTTCTCGATTTCCGATAAAGTTTACGACCGT
>SVHK01000041.1 GCA_015055865.1 Clostridiales bacterium
GCGCAGGTGACTCCTTCAAAGCTACCTTATGGCACACGCAAAAATCTGCTTAGTGCTGCTACGTTCCCGTCCTGACACGGTTCACAGCATTGCGTTGCATAAGACCTTGTTATCAACGTTCCTTACGTCGCGCGACCTCCCATAGCTACCGCCGAGAAAGGCGTTCAGCTCCGTATAGCGGATTTCGGATACAGGGCGCCGCTAGCTCCCCACCTACGCGCAGTAGGATTATTATACAACATTTCTTTCTTCTTTGCAACCGTTTTTATATGGAAAAATTAAGAAATATCCGTCGATTCTCGTCGATTTAAGATTTCTTCTTTTGTTTTTATATGAACTTTTAGCAAAAATCGTTGACAGTATATAGAAAAAAATGCTAAAATAAATTAAAGCAGTTTTCTCTAGGGGAAACGTTTAACGCGGTGGAAAATGAAGGAGATGAATGTATGAAACTTAGAAAAATTCTTTGCGGAATTATGACTGTGGCGACTTTGTTTGCAACAACGCTTGCCTTATCGTCCTGTGAAGACGTCGGTTTTATCAACGGACTTTTTGGAGCGCCTGAAGAGAACGGAGCTGAGCAAACTTGTCAACACGTATGGGGAGAATGGGACGTAGTCGTGGAGTCGACCTGTACGAGCGAGGGGGAAAGAATCAGAGTTTGTACGTTAGATGAAACGCACGTTGAAAAAGAGACGATTAAAAAGCTCGACCACGTTTTTGAAACGTACGTGGAAGACGATAACGCGACTTGTCTTGCGGACGCGACGAAAACTGCGTATTGCGAATACGGTTGCAATACGAAAGACGTCGTAGCCATCGAAGGTACGAAGCTTGAGCATATTTTTGAAACGTACGTAGAAGACGATAACGCGACCTGCCTTGCGGACGCGACGAGAACGTCGGTTTGCGAACGTGGTTGTAATACGAAAGACGTCGTAGCCATCGAAGGTACGAAGCTTGAGCATATTTTTGAAACTTACGTAGCGGACGGGAATGCGACTTGTTTTGCGGACGGTACGAGAACGGCGCTTTGTGAGCGTGGTTGCAATACCAAACATTCCATAGCCGACGAAGGTACGAAGCTGGAACACGTTTATGAGAATTACGTAGCGGACGGAAACGCAACTTGTTACGCGGACGGTACGAAAACTGCGTACTGCGAACACGGTTGCAAAACGACGAATACTATAGCAGACGAAGGCTCTATCGTGGGGCATTCGTTCACGAATTATATCGCTAACGGCGACGCGGATTGTCTTAACGACGGCACTAAGACTGCCGTTTGCGACTACGAGCTTTGCGATGAAAAAGAAACGATTGCAGACGAAGGTTCGGCGCTTGGGCATACGTTCTCTTTGGGTGAGTGTATTCGTTGTGACGAAACGACCGAATTGACGTTCGTAGGCGCTCCGTCCGTTTCTAATTTCTATTACGGCGAAAAGATGAGCGTCACTTCTTGTAGAGTAGTGAACGAATCGGGTAAATACGTAACGAGCGGAACTTGGACGGCTAAATTAATCGACGAGAACGTTTCTGGTAGCAGTACCGATATTTCGGCGGAAGTAGAAGTTACGTTTACGCCGAGCGATACGCAATACGCGCCCATTTCCAAAATGGTAGAAGCTTCGGTGAAAGCCGTATCGAAATATGAGAATAATTATTATGCAACGATAGACGGCGCACTTAAAGCGGCAAACGACGCGGGGTCGGGTATGGTGTACGTCTTGCCTTTAGGGTATTCTTTGGATTCAGGTAAGGCAAAGACTGCTAAGACGATTACTACGACGAAAGAAATTAAGGCAGGCGTAATTTTAGCCATACCTTACGAAAATTCGAGCGACGCGTCGAACGGAACGGGTACTACGGTTTCAAGTAGCGGTGTCATTAGCATTAACGAAAGTACCGCGCTTGCGGAAAAGAGCGGTGCGAATAATATGTTCGAATCAACGAGTCTTTCAAGCTATACGACGTATTGTAAAAATCTTATTACGGTAAATACCGATTTAGCGAACTACGGTAAAATTATCGTTGGCGGTCGTTTGAACGGTGGTACGGGTGGCGCAACGCTTTCTTCGTGCTCCGCAGGCGAATACGCGAAAATCCAAATAAACGCCAATAAAAATATTGTCGGGAAAGACGGCAGTGAAATCTATTGCTTGGGTGCGATTGCAGGTTCGGCGTCTACGGCTAAAATCGTTTTGGAAAGCAACGCGACGCTTTCTTCGCCGTTCAACGTGGTTGAACACCGTGGCGGTGGCGTATACACCCCGATGTCGGGATTGAGCTATTCAAATTTGCTTGGCGCGGTTTTTGGGGGAACGGTTACTGCAAAAATTAAAACTTCGCCGTTTAATCGTTTCTATTTGCCTAACGTTACGGCAAAAACCGTTTTTAACGCGGGTAGTAATCTTATTGGTATAGCAGACCTTTACGCGAACAGTAGCCATAATATTACGGCTATTTCGCTTATCGGTTCAACGAATAAGGCTTTAATTCAACTTTCCGGCAATAGCTACGTTGAAAATTCTTATTTCTTAAAGGTACATACTTTAGATATCTACGGCTCCGCTTCCATTAATTCCTTGTATTTGGAAATTAACTCCCCTAAGGGTAGCGGTAAAATCGGGTTTGATACGAAAGACGTTTTATTTCCTATTTCTTGGCATTGGAATATTTCGTTGAAGGCTATCGACGGAGAGAAAGCAACGGTAACGTGCGCTTCTCAAAAATTGAAGATTATGCCGGGCGCAATCCTTACGGTGGATAAAAACGTTACGTTGAAAACGCCTGCCATTGCCGTTTACGACGACAGTTTCCAAGACGTAGGGATTCAGAGTTCGAAATATCAAGCGGACTATGCGTTATATGATGGTCGTGACGGGCAGTTAATCGTCAACGGCGCTTTGGAATGTACTTCTCTCGGTGGCGTTGTTACGGCGAATGAAGACGGCGCGACGATTTCCTGCTCAAGCAATAGCGTGGATACGCCTGAATTAACGGCGTACACGGCGGCTAATTTAAGCAGTATGAATCTTGGTAGCGCAACGTATTCTTCCGATAAACAAACGCTTACGCTTGCTATTTATTCGAACGGTAACGTTTCGACTAAGCAAACTGCGTCTGCCGGTACGTATACTTCGATTGGCGGTGGTTGGCAAAAAGCGTCGTAACGGCGCAAGAGATTGGTCAACGAACGGTTGAATAAAGAAAATGAAATACGTACAAAAAGTCGGACGATTAAATCGTTCGACTTTTTGAATATAAATCGTTTGACAAAATTTTTTCAAGGGAGTATAATGTAGCCGTTAATAACGAATATTGAAAGAAAGGAGTAATTTTAATGAGTGAAAATTGTACGCATAATTGTTCGACGTGCGGTTCGAATTGCGGGTCGAGAAAACAAGAAAGTATGTTGAAAGAACCTCATAAGGACTCTAAAATTAAAAAGGTCATTGGGATTGTAAGCGGTAAAGGTGGAGTCGGAAAATCGATGACGACTTCCCTTTTGACTGCATATGCGAATAAAATGGGTAAATCGGTCGGTGTGATGGACGCGGATATGACGGGTCCGTCTATTCCGCATATGTTCGGCGTACACGAACGCGCGACGGGTAGCGAAACGGGTATTTTGCCTGTAATTTCGCCGTCGGGGATTCAAATGATGTCGATGAATTTATTGCTGGACGATGAAAGTACGCCCGTGGTTTGGCGGGGTATGGTCATTGCCGGAACGGTGATGCAGTTTTGGACGGACGTCGTTTGGAAGGACTTGGATTTACTCTTTATCGATATGCCACCGGGAACGGGCGACGTGCCTTTGACGGTCTTCCAAAGTATTCCCATCGCCGGAATCGTCATTGTAACGACTCCGCAAGATTTGGTGGAAATGGTCGTTAAAAAGGCGGTCAATATGGCGAATATGATGGACGTACCCGTGCTTGGACTCGTAGAAAATATGAGCTATCTTACCTGCCCTGACTGTGGGAAGAAAATCGAAGTATTCGGGCATAGCAAAGCGGAAAAAATTGCGAAAGAATATAAAATTCCTGCGATTGCAAGAATGCCGTTAGACCCCGAAATCGCCACCAAAGCGGATAACGGTAGGGTGGAAGATATAGACGGTTCAGCCTTTAAAGAAATTTTTGATCAAATTGAAAAGGCAGAAAGATTTGATAAAGAAAATTCTTAAAACGAATGTAAATCTGAGCTGAAAAGCTCAGATTTTTTCTAAAAAAAGAATTGTGAAAGGAATTTCAATAAAAAAGACGGAATTTCACCTTATTTTCATTGTAATTAAAAGGAAAATTTGTTATAATGATAATAATAAAAAGCCGATTTTCGAAAATGTAATGGAAATCGGCGGATTTTGTCGTATAAAAAGGATTTAGTATGGAAGCAATTAAGTTTGAAAAAGTATATTTTTCGTATGAAAAACCCTTAGACGACCCGTTTTTGGAATCGGCGCCGAGTAGGGATGCTTTTTCGTTGGACGGAATTGATTTTTCCATAAACGAAGGGGAGTTCGTTGCGGTTTTAGGGCATAACGGTAGCGGTAAATCCACTCTTGCAAGACTCGTGAACGGACTGCTGACGCCCGAAAGCGGAAAAATTACCGTTTTCGGAATGGAAAACACGGAAGAAAATCTTTTTGAAATTAGAAAAAACGTTGGAATTGTGTTCCAAAATCCCGACAACCAAATGGTTGCTTCTATCGTGGAAGACGACGTAGCGTTCGGTCCTGAAAATATTGGAATTGAACGGGAAGAGATTGGGCGTAGAATAGGTTTTGCGCTTTCCGCGGTCGGTATGGAAAAATACCGCTTATCGATGCCTAACCGTTTGTCGGGCGGACAAAAACAGCGGATAGCGATTGCCGGTGCACTCGCGTTAAAACCGCGCGTATTGATTTTGGACGAATCGACCGCTATGCTCGACCCGCGCGGAAGAAAAGAAGTAATGGACGTCGTTTTGCGGTTAAATAAGCAAGAAAAAATGACGGTGCTTTTGATTACGCATTTCCCCGAAGAAGCCGTGCTTGCGGATAGAGCTATCGTTTTAAGTAAAGGCAAAATTGTGTTGCAGGGCAAACCGCAAGACGTACTTTGCGACGAAGAAAAAATTGAAAAATACGGTTTAAGACTGCCCAAAGCGACGAGAATTTGTCGTGAGTTGACGCGTCGGGGGATTTCGATGCCCGATTGTTTGAACGAAAAAGAGTTCGCTAAAAATTTCGTTCAAAAGCTAAACGACGGGGGCACGTGCGCTGTAAACGACGAGTTTGACGAAAAAACGCTTGAAAAGGAAAAGATAGGGGCAGGGATTGTTTGTAAAAATTTAAAATTCACTTATAATCCGTCGTCGCCCTTTGAAACGCACGCGTTAGAAAACGTGGATTTAGAGATTCCGTCGGGCTCGTTTTTTGGAATTATCGGGCATACGGGTAGCGGTAAATCGACGTTCGTACAGCATTTGAACGGATTGATTAAACTTCCCACCGCCGAGAAAAAATATAAAGAAAAGAAAAATTCGCCAAAGGTGGATACCGTTTTGACAGTGGGCGAATTTGATTTGACGAAAAAGGATACCAACTTTAACGCTTTGAGAAAAAAAGTGGGTATGGTATTTCAATACCCCGAACAACAGTTGTTTGCGGAAACGGTATTCGACGACGTCGCGTTCGGCTTGAAAAATTTTTTGCCCGAGATTTCGGCGGAAGAAACTGAAAATTTGGTCAGACAAGCGCTCGAAACGGTCGGTTTAGATTACGAACGGATAAAAGGCGTTTCTCCGTTCGAGCTTTCAGGTGGACAAAAACGCCGTGTGGCTATCGCAGGCGTGATTGTAACTAAGCCCGAAATTTTAGTTTTGGACGAACCTGCCGCAGGGCTTGACCCCGTCGGGAAAGAAGAGATAATGCGCCTTTTACATTCTTTGCACTCGTCTTGGTGCAAAACGGTCGTCGTGGTTTCCCACGATATGGACGAAATTGCGGAAAATTGCGACCGCGTCGCCGTATTCGGTGGGGGCAGGGTCGTAGCGAAAGGGATAACGCAAGAGTTTTTCTCGTTAGAAAAAGTTGCGGAAGAAGCAGGGTTGGATTTGCCGTTTACGGCGAAAGCAAGCAAAGAACTTTCCTTGCTTGGGGTGAACGTTTCGTCCGATTTGACTGCGCGCGGATTCGTTCGTTCGCTCGTGGAGTTTGTAAAACGAAATAGCAGGGGGTGGCAAAATGCGTGAGGTAGCGTTCGGTCAATATTACCCTGCGGATTCGTTCGCGCATAAACTTGACCCTAGAACTAAGATTTTATTTTTAATTTGTTATATAATCGGCGTGTTTATCACGAAAAACTTTTACGGTTTAGCCGTTTGTACGTTACTTTTTGCGTTGGCGGTTTTGCTTTCAAAAGTGCCTTTGCGAACGCTTGTGAAATCGGTAAAAGCGGTATTATTCTTGCTTGTGTTCACGGCGGTTTTGAATTTGTTTTTTAGAAAAGACGGCGAAGTGATTTTTAATTGGGCGTTTATAACGGTTACAAAAGAAGGGGTGTATTCCACGATTTTCCTTGGCGCAAGATTGTTCTTGCTCGTGCTTTCGTCCTCTCTTTTGACTTTGACGACGACCCCCGTTTCGTTGACGGACGGAATAGAGAGTTTGCTTTCGCCTTTGAAAAAAATTAAATTCCCCGTCCACGAATTGGCGCTCGTAATGTCGATTGCGTTGCGCTTTATCCCTATTTTAACGGACGAAACGGCGCGGATTATGAACGCGCAAAAATCACGTGGCGCAGACTTTGAATCGGGAAGCTTAATTAAAAAAGTCAAGGCGGTAATCCCCGTTTTAATTCCGCTTTTGGTAAGTTCTTTCCGTCGCGCGGACGAACTCGGCGACGCGATGGACGCAAGATGTTATTCGGGTAGCGCGGTGAGAACGAAGTATAAAAAGTTGACTTATTCTAAGCGTGATTTACTGGCGATGATAGCGGTAACGCTGTTTTTAGTCGGGGTAATCCTTTTAAAAATTTATTTCCCCGCGGTGTTTTAGCGGATAGGAGCGAAAATGCGGTACGTACTTAAAATTGCATACGACGGTACGGAATACGCCGGTTGGCAACGCCAAAAAAACGCTCTTTCCGTACAGCAGGTATTAGAAGAAAGCGTTTTGAAAGCGTTAAATGAAAGCGTTAGAATTACGGCGAGCGGAAGAACGGACGCAGGCGTGCACTCGGCGGGGCAGGTATGTCATTTCGATAGTGAGAAACTGACCATTCCCCCTGAACGGTTACCTGATTGTTTAAATAAAATCTTGCCTTCCGATATTCGCGCGCTCGCAGGCGCGGAAGGAAAAAACGGGTTTGATTCTAACAGAAGCGCGAAACGGAAAACTTACGCGTATTCTTTGTACGTAAGCGAACGGGAGATGCCGTTGAAAGAGCGTTACGCGGTACGGATTGACTCCGCGCCGAGCAAAGAAAAGTTGCAAGAAGTCGCGAAGTTTTTTGAAGGCGAACACGATTTTAAAGCGTTTTGTGCGTCAGGCTCTTCGGTAAAGACGACCGTTCGGACGGTGTACGAAGTAAGGATAGAAGAGAGTTGTTCTTACGGTGGTAGGGATTTGAAAATTTACGTTACAGGTAACGGGTTTTTATACAATATGGTGCGTACGATGACGGGCGAGTTATTGGCGCTTGCAAGCGGTAAAAAGACGGTTGAGAGTTTGCGAACCGCTTTTGAAACGGGGGATAGAAGCTTGCTTGCAAAGACGATGCCTGCGAAAGGTTTGACGCTTTTGTCCGTCGATTACGGGGATTTATTGGATTTTTAAAACGGTAATGAACGAATGAAAATATAAAATTTTTGGAGAATTTATGGAGTTTTTTAATCTTTATCAATCATTTTTTACAACTTCGCTGATGTTCGGCTCGGCAAACAGCGTAACGCCGAGATTGATTTTTTCTTGCGCCGGTGTAGCGCTTTTGGTTTGGTGCGGTTTATTTATTTTACAGGGGTTCGGGCTTTCTGAAATGGCAAAAAGACGCGGGATTGAAAAGCGTTGGATGGCGTTCGTACCGTTTGCCAATTTGCTGTATTTAGGCAAGCTTGCAGGCGACTGTGAAGTGTTTGGTCATAAAATGAAAAAAGCCGGATTGTACGCGATGCTCGCGCAAATCGTTACGACGATTACGCTTGCAGCGTTGACGGTATCCGAAGCCTTGCTCTTTACCGTGTACGCGTCTAACCTTACCATCAATAGTACGACGGGTTCAATCGTTTGGACGGGGCTTGACGGATTTGCGGAAGTTATCAATCAATTCTATTGTAATTGGGGGGATTTGCTTTGTTCGGTAGTGGGGCTTATTTACGAATTGTTGGTATTCCTTTTGATGATGTCGTTGCTTAAAAAATACTATCCGAAAAACTATCTCTTTATGTCTTTCGTGCAACTTTT
This sequence comes from Clostridiales bacterium, assembly GCA_015055865.1. Lineage (GTDB taxonomy): Bacteria > Bacillota > Clostridia > Christensenellales > Borkfalkiaceae > Scatosoma. The sequence continues at coordinate 8,450 of SVHK01000041.1, forward strand.
CGTGCCGATTACCCGTTTCATTTTAATTTTCGCTTTACGAAAAAATACTCCAATCGATTACGACGCTTATATGCGCGCTCGCTACGAAGAATACGCTCGTCGCAACGCTTACGGGGGTAATCCCTACGGCGGTAATCCTTACGGGAACAATCCTTATAATCGTCCGCCGTACGGGAACAATCCTTACGGGCAAAGCGGTTACGGTAATTCTCAAAATCCTAATAGCGGATACGAAAAGGGCAGATCGG
>SVHK01000009.1 GCA_015055865.1 Clostridiales bacterium
TCCAAGTTTTGAAAACGTAAAATATAATTTGATAATCTTTTAAACTATTACCAACCGCCACTTTTTATAAAAGCGCTTGCTAACCGTTGATTTTTATGCTATAATTAAATCATTCTACAAACAAGGAAATATCAATGAAAAAATTATTAATCACGGGCTTCGAACCGTTCGGCGGAGAAAAAATAAACCCGTCGTGGGAAGCAGTTAAACTGCTCCCCGACCAAATCGGCGAATATACGTTAACAAAACTGCTTATACCCGTAGTCTTTGAACAATCCGCAGAAAAAGTCCTTGAAAAAGCCAAAGAAATCATCCCCAACGCAATACTTTGTATCGGTCAAGCAGGCGGTAGAAACGCTATCACGCCCGAACTCGTCGGAATCAATCTTCGCCACGCAACTATCCCTGATAATAACGGAAATCAACCGCAAGACGAAAAGATTTTCTCAAATGGCGAAACCGCTTATTTTTCAACCTTACCCGTAAGAAAAATCGCAAACGCAATCAATGAAGCCGGCGTTTCGGCACAAGTATCTTATTCCGCAGGCGCGTACGTTTGTAACGACGTGATTTACACTTTGCTTTCGCATTATAAAGACACACAAACTAAAGTAGGTTTTATTCATATCCCCTACTGCGCCGAGCAAGACAAAACTCCGTCGATGCCTTTAGGCGATATTATTAAAGGTTTAATCGTCGGTATTGAAAACATATAACGTAACGATAATTCACTAAACTTATTCCCTTTTCATATTATATAATAAACTTTTTAAGGAGTTTATTTATGGACTTTGAATGGAATAATAAAAGCAAAGATTTAGGAGATAAGCCCGTCGTAATTGATATACATAACGAAACGGTATGCAATAATAATTTCCGCACCGCCATTTGGACGGGCGAACGTTTACAAGTAACCGTTATGTCTATTCCTTGCGGTGGAGAAATCGGTTTGGAAATCCACGAACATTTAGACCAACTTCTAAAAATTGAAAGCGGTTGCGCAAACGTGTATATGGGCAAGACAAAAGATTGCGTAAAATTTTTCGGAAAAATAAACCAAAATTATGCAATACTCATTCCCGCAGGGACTTGGCACAATGTTATTAACGCTTGCCATCAACCGTTAAAAATGTTTTCCGTTTACGCTCCGCCCCAACACCCGTTCGGCACGGTACATAAAACGAAATTAGATTCCGATTTAGCAGAAAACTAATTTTTTAACGACAAAATACTTTCATTTTATAGAAAAAAGACGCGAGTTTTATTTCGCATCTTTTTCTATTTTAATATTTGTTTGATAATCCACGTTTGCATACGTTTAGGCAAAATATTCAACAATAAAAGCAAAGGATTTCGGTTAATAGAATAAGTAAATTTCGGGTTTTTCTTACCGATTATCTTCATACTTTTTTCCGCCAATCGTTCAGGCGTAACGTGCCTTGCTTCTACACTATTAACGATTTTTTTAAACCGCTTTGCGTTGCAAGAATAGTAAGCAGTATTCTCACAAAAACTATCTAAATCGCGAGTTGAAACGTCAAGCATACCCGTATTTACCGCGCCGGGACGTAAGGCAATCACTTTAACCCCTAAAAGTTGCAATTCCATTCTAAGCGAATAGGCGTATTTATCAAGCGAACTTTTAGTTATTGCGTACAGTCCCGTAAACGGTAAAGGGTCTAAAGGCGCAAGTTCGCTCGTCGTGATTAAAACCCTGCTCCCCGCCTTTAACATTGGCGCAAACGTTTTATTAATTCTATAAACCCCAAAAACGTTTACTTCAAAAATCTGTTTAAATTTTTCTTCGCTGATTTCCACTAAGGAGTTTAACGCATAAACACCTGCAAAATGCAATACGGCGTATAATTCATCCGTTACTTCTTTTACCCTTTCATAAGCGAATTTCACACTGTCTTCATTGGTTATATCCGTTTCAATCGGCATTACGTTGTCTTCTCTTTCCCCACACTTCAAATCAAGCGCAAAAACGTAATACCCTGCGTTTTTTAATTCCTTTACGACCGCGCGCCCCATTCCACCGTACGCGCCCGTAACTAAAACGTATTTCATAAATCACTCCGAAAGCATAATTTTATTTATTATAGCATAGCGAATAAAAAAATGCAAATAGAAACGCCGTAAGCATATCGTTTTACTTACGGCGTTTTCGTTATCCCATATTTTCCAAAATCAATTTATCTGCAACGAGCGCGATAAACTCGCTATTCGTCGGTTTTTCTCCACCTAAATATACTCTCGTTCCAAAAACCGCGCTAATGGCGTCTACTCTACCGCGATTCCAAGCGACTTCAATCGCGTGACGAATAGCCCTTTCGACTTTACTCGGCGTTGTTTCATACTTTTTCGCTATAGACGGATACAACTCTTTAGTAACGTTATTGATAATTTGCGGTCTTTCCACCGTCGTTTTTATTCCTTCTCGCAAATATCCGTAGCCTTTGATATGAGGCGGTATTCCGATTGCTATAAATATATCGCTAATCTTTTCCTCCGTCGTTATCGCTTTTCGTCTCGCTACACTACCGAATTTTGCCTGCAAAAGTTCTTCTTCCCCAAGCAATTCGTTAATTCTTTCAAGCAATACCCCCGTCGAAAACGGTTTTACTATATAGTAATCCGCTCCACTCGTAATCGCCCTTTCCACGATTTGGTCACCCGCGTTTCCCATCGCCAAAATTTTCAATTTCGGCATCGTCTTTTTCAAAACACGAATAACACCACAACCGTCCGTTCCTTTTAAAAACATATTCACTAATACCAAATCAGGCGCTAACTCCGTTATCCGTTCAATCCCTTCTTCACCGTCGTCCGTCGCATAAATCAATGAATACTTCCCTGATTCTTCCAACGCCTTCTTCCATTGAGACAATGCAGTCTCATTCGTTTCTAACACTACAATTTTCTTCGTTTGCATTTTTTATTCTCCTTAATTTTTTACTTCCAAAAACTTCCAACGTTTTCGCTTGTGAATCTATTATACTACAAAAATCGCGTAATGTAAAGCATTATTTTACAATATAAAAAAATAATTTTTAATAATTATGACTTATTTTAAAATATTATGTCGAATTAAGTCGAATGGGTTAAAAAGAATGAAGACAAAAATAAAAATCAGTCAAAATACGATTATATTTTGACCGATTTTGTTTAATTATAGTATTAATCTATTAAGAATTTGTTTCTTCTACGTATTCGTCGTAAGTTACCTGTCTATCGTAAGTCTTGGTATCTTCGATTTCAATAATACGGTTTGCAACGGTATTCATCAATTCTTGGTCGTGTGAAGTTAAAAGCATACAACCGCGATAATTGCTTAAGCCGTTATTAAGCGCAGTAATAGATTCCAAGTCAAGGTGGTTAGTAGGCTCGTCGAATATAAGGAAATTACTGCCTTCCAACATCATTTTTGCAAGCATACAACGTACTTTTTCGCCACCAGAAAGGACTTTCGCTTTTTTAAGAGCTTCTTCGCCAGAAAAAAGCATTCTGCCAAGCCAACCGCGAAGATATTCTTCGTAATGGTCGGACGAGAATTGCGAAAGCCATTCTACGAGATTTAAATCACAGTTTTGGAAGTATTCGTTATTGTTTTGCGGAAAATAGGAAACAGAAATCGTTTTACCCCACATAATCGTACCAGCGTCAGGTTGTTCTTTACCCGTTAAAATATCGTAGAGCATCGTAAGCGTCGTACTCTTTTTCGATACAATACCGATTTTTTCGCCACGTTGCACGGTAAAAGTCAAATCCTTAAAATACCCTTCTTTCGTAAGCCCTTCCACCATCAAAATATCGTTACCAATTTCTCTTTCAAATTTAAAATCAATATACGGATATTTACGCATAGACGGCTTAAAATCGTTAATCGTAAGTTTTTCAAGTTCTTTCTTTCTGGAAGTTGCTTGTCTAGATTTAGACGCGTTCGCGGAGAATCTAGCGATAAATTCTTGCAATTCTTTCGCTCTTTGTTCCGCTTTCTTGTTTTGGTCTTTCATTTGACGGGCAAGGAGTTGGCTCGTTTGATACCAAAAATCGTAGTTACCAACAAACATATTGATTTTACCGAAATCAACGTCGCAAATATTGGTACAAACTTTATTCAAGAAGTGACGGTTGTGCGAAACGATAATGATAGTATTTTCAAAATCCATTAAATAGTTTTCCAGCCATCTTACCGTACGAATATCCAAATTGTTGGTAGGCTCGTCCAACAGCAAAACGTCGGGGTCGCCAAACAAAGCTTGCGCAAGCAATACGCGAACTTTTTGCTTTGCATCAAGCTCGCTCATCAAACAATAATGCAAATCGTCGGAAATATCGAGCTGATTCAAAAGTTGTCCCGCTTGATATTCCGCATCGTAACCGTTCATTTCCGCAAATTCGCTTTCAAGCTCCGCCGCGCGAATACCGTCTTCTTCGGAAAAATCAGGATTTGCGTATAACGCGTCCTTTTCGTCCATAACTTCGACTAAACGCTTATAGCCCATCATTACGGTACGTAAAACCGTTTCGTTATCGTACATATTTTGGTTTTGTTGCAAAACGGACATACGCTCGTTTTTATCCAAAGAAACAAAACCCTTTTGCGGTTCAAGCTCCCCCGACAAAATCTTCAAAAAAGTCGATTTACCTGCCCCGTTTGCGCCGATAATCCCGTAACAGTTTCCTTTCGTAAATTTAAGATTTACGTCTTCGAAAAGTTTTCTTCCGCCGAATTGCAAGCTTACGTTGTTTACTTGTAACATTTTCTAACCACTTCCTATTTTTCAATCCAAAAACGATTATACCATATTGCAAATTTTTAAGCAACTGTTTCCACCGTCTTTTAACTTTTTCTTTTCCTTGATACATAAAAAACTCTTGGCTGTTCGCCAAGAGTTTTGTTTAGATAAAAGTAATTATTTCAACAATTTTTCAATTTCAACCGCAACGTCGCCAACCGTAACCAAATTTTCAACGTCTTCATCGGGAATCGTAACGCCATATACTTCTTCCAAACGACTCAAAAGTTCAACGACGTCTAAAGAATCTGCGCCGAGGTCTTCAACGATTTTTGCATCCGCCGTTACTTTTTCAACGGGCAAGTTAAGCGCTTCTGCGAGCATTTCTTGAATTTTTTCTAACATAATAATCCTCCATCAGTAAGTTTTCTTACTTAATAATGATATTATTGTAATATATTTCATCGTAAAAGTCAAGCCTTTTAATTACTTCTTTTTATTTTTCATCGTAAGTCCGATACGTTTCTTCTTCAAATCAACTTCTTTAACCCAAACCTTAACGATTTGACCTACTTTCAATACTTCCGACGGGTGTCTTATATATCTATCCGTAATTTCGGAAATATGAACGAGTCCGTCCTGATGTACGCCAATATCGATAAACGCGCCGAAATCGATTACGTTTCGAACCGTTCCCGTTAATTCCATTCCCGGTTTCAAATCTTCCATACCCATAATATCTTTACGGAGCGTGGGCGCAGGCAACGCTTCGCGAATATCTCTACCCGGTTTCATAAGCTCGGTAACGATATCCGTCAAAGTCGCTTTATCCAAACCCGTTTCCGCTACGACTTTATTTTCGCCGTACGCTTTAATCTTTTCGCGAAGATCGGAAATTCTTCTTTCTTTAACGTCTTCTTTCGTGTAAGCGAAAAGCCCTAAAAGTTTTTCCGCGTTGTCGTAAGATTCAGGGTGAACCGCCGTATTATCAAAAATATTTTTACCGCAATCAATCCGCAAGAATCCCGCGCATTGCGTAAACGCTTTTTCGCCAAGTTTAGGCACTTTTAAAAGTTGTTTTCTTGACGTAAACTTCCCGTTTTCTTCTCTATACGCAACGATATTTTTCGCCACCGCCGAATTTAACCCTGCGATATAACGAAGCAACGACACGCTCGCCGTATTCAAATCCACACCCACGCTATTTACGCAATCTTCCAACACGCCCGATAACGCGCCGTCCAAACGTTTTTCGTTCATATCGTGTTGATACTGCCCAACCCCAATAGATTTAGGGTCGATTTTAATCAATTCCGCAAGCGGGTCTTGCAAACGACGGGCAATCGAAACCGCGCTACGCTCGGTAACGTCGTAATCGGGGAATTCTTCTCTTGCAAGTTCGCTCGCCGAATAAACGCTCGCGCCCGACTCACTAACGATTATATATCCGACTTCTCTACCCGTTTCCGCTTTTACTTCCTTTATTAACTCCGCGATAAAAATCTCGCTTTCCTTACTCGCCGTACCGTTACCGCACGAAATCACTTCTACGCCGTGTTTATTGATTAATCCTTTTAAAATTACTTTCGCTTGTTTTTGCTTTTCTTCGCTAGGCAACGTCGCATAAACTACCGTTTTATCTAAAACTTTACCCGTTCCGTCCACAACGCAAATTTTACAACCCGTACGAAGACCGGGGTCCCAACCGAGCGTAATTTTATCTTTTAAAGGTGGTTGCATTAAAAGTTGCTTAAGATTGACTTCGAACATTTTAATCGCTTGTTCACTTGCGGTATCGAAAAGTTGCGCGCGGATTTCTCTTTCTACGGACGGCGCGATTAATCTTTCGTAAGCGTCTTCCGCCGCAGTTTTAACGATTTTGGAACTTTCTCCACCGTCTTTTAAAAATCCTGCCGACGTAATACGTTTAGCAAAATTGACGTCCACTTCAATCGCAACCTTTAAAAATTCTTCCTTTTCGCCACGGTTCAACGCCAAAATTCGGTGATTTTTTACAAGAGAAACGGGTTCACGATGATTTGCGTACATTTCGTACGTCTTTTGCTCGTCAAGCTCCGCTTTGCCTTTCATATACGACGAAGTGATTTCCCCGTGATTAAAGAAGAAATTACGCAACTTCTTTCTCGTTGTAGCGTCGTCGGAAACAATTTCCGCAATAATATCGCTTGCGCCTGCAATCGCTTCGTCCACGCTCTTCACTTCATCAGTCAAATACTGCTCCGCTTCTTTTTGAACGTCAAGCGTCTTATCCTGTGCAAGTATTTTTTCCGCAAGCGGTTGCAAACCTTTTGCAATCGCTACGGAAGCACGCGTTTTTCTCTTTTGTTTATACGGACGGTAAATATCTTCCACTTCCGTCAGCGTAACCGCTTTAGATAGCGCAATCGAAATTTCTTCCGTCATTTTCCCTTGTTCGGTAATGGAGTTCGTTACTTCTTCCTTTCTCTTTTCAAGGGAACGTAAATAAGTAAGTCTATCGAATAAATCACGCAACGTTTGGTCGTCGATACCACCCGTCATTTCCTTTCGATAACGCGCGATAAAAGGGATAGTATTCCCTTCGTCAATAAGCGAAACGATATTGCTCGCTCTCAACGATGTTAAGTTAAATTCTTCGGTAATCGTTTGTAAGATATCCATAATATTTTCCTTAATTTTTTATTTTAATTTTAAAGAGTACAAAAACTCTTTTTCTTTTTTGTCAACGCGATAGCTCTCTCGAGCTTTTTGTATCGCTTTATTATGCGTTTTTTTATCCAAAATACCTTCGTTTAAAATCTCTTTTCCGCACGAAGGAAATTTAATCAATAATTCCGCAGCCAACCAAGCAACTGCCATACGTACGTAATAAAAGTTTGTATTTGCTCGTTTTATATAACTTTTTATCGTCGTTAAATACTTTTCTTCAACGTAATACCCCAACAATAAAACAAGCGCAAACCTTTCATAAAATTCTCCGCCGTGATTAAAGATATTTTCTAAAACCGGTAAAAACTCGTCTTTTCTTTGTTTTAAACAACTCGGTTTAAACGAATCGCACGTCGCCCAATTATCTATCCATTGTACGCAACTTTCCACGTTTTTCTTCAAGCCATCAAATCCCATTAACGAAACAATCGAAAGTTTTATAAAAGTGACTTCGTAATACTCGTCGGGAAAAGCAATAAAAATATCGGCAAGAGAAAAATATTTCTTTGCAAGTTTTCTTAAGATAGGCGTTCTCACGCCTAAAATTTTCGCTTTTGTTTGGATTAGTCGATTTTGAAAGCGAGCGAACGGTTCTTCCGAATATGGAATCAATTCTTTTAAAAACTCATCGTAAGTCATTCAACTCTTTCTCCCATTCTTCTTTTGAAAATCTCGGATTTGCAGGACTTGTAGAAGAAAGTTTTTTATACTCGATACCCTTGTCCAAACAATACTCCCCGTAAGCTTTTTCAAACAGTTTATAGGCAAGCCCGCCGTTTAAAAGAACTTTTTCTATCTTCGCCGTATCAAAAATCATCGACAAATCCGCCGTTTCCAATACTTCTATCGAAGAATCCGCAGAGCCTTTTACTTTACATTTTGCAACGATGTCCCACAACGCGATTCTTCGATTTAATAAAAACTCAATTTTTCCTACCGTAGTTTCGGGAACGGATACGTTAAAACAAGCGCAAACGGTTTTCCAAAACCGATTTTGTTTGTTGCCGTAATAAAAGGAAATTTCTCTACTCTTAACGGAAGGGAAACTACCCAAAATTAAAATTTTACTGTTTTCATCGTACACGGGCGCAAAACCCATTTTTAGATTTTGTTTATCCATTAAAGTTCAAAAGGCTTTTGCGTATTTCCAACCAACGCAACAGATTTTCTATCGTCTTTAAAAACAAGTTCAATCGTTTCCAAAACGTCGTCTTTTTTCATCGAATTAATACGTTCCATCTTCTCGCTGAAATCGAAAATCTTATTGTTTTGGAGCATATATTTGCCATATAAAATCATTTGAGAAGACGTACTTTCGTTCGCAAAGAACATACTCGATTTCATTTGCTCTCTACTGCGCGAAAATTCGGCGTCGGTAATTCCGTTTTTCTTCAAATTATCCACGACTGCGTTTATCGCGTCGTAAGCAGACCGCGCGTTTTCCGCATTCACGCCTGCGTAAAGATTGAGCGTACCGCATTCTTCGTAAGCCGAAACGTAAGAATATACCGAATAAGCAAGCCCGAGTTTTTCACGTACTTCTTGAAACAATCTCGAACTCATATTTCCGCCAAGCACCCCGCTCATCGCTTGCATTGCGTCCGCAAGGCGATGATTTCTATCCAAGGCGGGATACCCGATAGCAAGGTGGGTTTGTTCAATCGGTTTGGTTTTGACAAGACTTTTTCTACCGAACTGAATTTCCTTTTTCTCCGCTTGGAACACACCCTTGTCCATCGAAGCAAAAAAGCTTTCAACGAGCGCTTCCGCCGTTTTAAAATCCACTCCGCCTGCAAAAGAAATTACGATATTTTCGGGACGATACCATTTTCTTTTATAGTTATCGACCATATCGAGCGTAAAAGCTCTTACGTTTTTTGCCGGACCTAAAATATTTCTACCGTAACCGCGTTTCCCAAATAAGCCCGTCGCCAAAAGGTCTAAACATAAATCTTCGGGCGTATCTTCGTTCATTGAAATTTCTTCGCAAATGACCCCCTTTTCGCGAATCATTTCTTCGTCGGGATAAGTTGCGTTCAAAAACAAATCGGCAAGCACTTCAAACGCCGTCGCCGTGTGGTCGGACGTACATTTGGTATAATAAACAGTCGCGTCTTTCCCCGTATAAGCGTTGACTTGCGCGCCAATTCTATCAAATGAATCGGATACTTCAAAGGCGTTACGTTTTTTCGTGCCTTTAAATTGCATATGTTCGATAAAATGGGAAATACCGTCTTCTTCGTCCGTTTCGTTGCTTGAACCTGCGCCGACGATAATCCCCATCGTTACCGACATTAACCCCGTCATTTCTTTTACGACGAGGCGCAATCCGTTTTCATATTTTTTTTCAAATTCCATTTTAACCTCCGTCTTGCAAATTCTCCGAAACGGTAATTGCTCGGAGCGAGCAAGATTTGTAATAATTCAAAATATCTTCAAGCGCCAAAGCCGTGTGTTCGGTCGGGTGCATTAAAACGAACTCCCCTGCCGAAATATTCTTCGTTGCTCTCGTATAAACGAGCGCTGAATTTTTATCACGCCAATCGATGGTATCTCTGGACCATAAAATCGTTTTCATTTTCAGCGTTTCCGTTGCGTTTAAGGTATTCTCGTCGTAAGCGCCCGACGGTGGCGCAAATAGTAAAATTTCTTTCCCCGTCGCTTTTTCGACGAAACGAGTACAAAGCGAAATTTCCTTTACGTTTTCCGCCTGCGAAAGCGTAGAGTGGTCTTTATGAAAATAACCGTGATTCCCAAGTTCGTGACCTTTCTCTACGATTTTTTTCAAACAGTCCACGTTATCGTCCGCCCAACAACCGCCAATAAAAAAGGTCGCTTTTGCGTTATGCTTTTCCAAAGTGTCTAAAATTTTATAAACGGATTGCGTATCCGAATAGACGTTAAACATCAACGAAACTCCGTCTAAAGAAACGCCTTTACGAATAATTTTTTCTTCCAACGAGCCTGCCGTAGCGTTTCTATTAATAGGATAAAGGCAGGCAAACGCAACGGACAAAATTAAAAAGCCTAAAATTAGATTGCTCGCAAATCCATTTTTTTTTACTTTTAAAACCGTTTTTTTTGAAAAAATTTTCTCTTTCAATTTTTTCAAGTTCGCAAAAATTTTCATATAGCACCTCAAAAAGAGTTTTTACGGCTACTTCGTAGCCTTTTATATTCTATTGCTCTTTTTTAAGGTTTATGAAAATTATTTTATTTTTACTATCGTAACGCCCGTTTCGCCTTCGCCGTATCTACCCAATCTAAACTCGGCAACGTTTCTGTGTTTTCTCAAAAACTCGTGAATCCCTGCGCGAAGTTTTCCCGTACCAACACCGTGTACGATTCTCACTTCTTCCAAATTGCCAACTACTGCGCCGTCAATAAACGCTTCTACTTGAGGCAAAGCTTCTTGTACCGTTTGACCTATTACGTTGATTTCAAGAGAGGGCATAGGCCGAACGGCTAAATTTTTCGAAACGCTCACCGTTTCAGATTTTTGTTGAAGTCTTTTCTTCCATTTAGGCAATTTCTCTTCCTTTTTCTTTTCTTCGTAAAGAATCACGGACAAATCAGAGATTTTACTTCTAATTTTCATATTTCCGCAAAGGACTTCCACTTCTTTTTTATCCTTTCTGACGACTTGCACAACTCCTTCTTGGTTGATATTTTTCACGAACACTTTTGCCCCGACTTGAATATCTTTTTCTTTCGCATCCGCGTATCGAGCAGAAGAAACGCCGTCGTCGTCCGTTTGATAAGCTTGGTTTGCTATCTTATTTTTGAGCGTCCTTGCCTTAATCAAATCCGCTTGTGAAATTTCTTCTTGGGCAAAAATATTTTCAATTTCTAAAAGCCATTCTTCCGCTTGCGCCGTTCGTTCGTTGATAATGCGCCTTGATTCCGCTTTCGCTGAAACGAAAAGTTTTTCCTTGTCCTTTTCCAACTTTTTCTTTTCTTCGTCAAGCTGACGCATCTTTTCTTGCCATTCCGATTTAATCGCGTTCGCTTTTCTTAATTCTTCGTCCGCTTTAATTCGGCTTTCTTCCGCATTTCTTACGATATTTTCAAAGTTTTGCGCTCCTTCCGACATATTTAAAAGCGCGTTCTTTAAAATACTTTCCTTTAATCCCAATCGCTTAGATATTGCAAGCGCGTTACTCGAACCGGGAATACCGATTTTAATCACGTATAACGGTTGCAAGGTATCGGCGTCAAATTCCATACACGCGTTCTCGATGCCGTCTTCCGCAAACGCAAATTCTTTCATCGCCGTATAGTGCGTGGTAACCACGCCCGTACAACCCGTTTTCAAAAGATGCGAAACGACCGCTTTTGCAAGTGCTTGACCTTCTTCGGGGTCAGTCCCACCGCCCAACTCGTCCACAAGCACTAAACACTTCTCCGTTACGTTATCGACGATATTAATGATATTCGTAATATGCGACGAGAACGTAGACAAACTCTCTTCTATACTTTGCGCGTCCCCTACGTCGCAATAGATTTCATCAAAAACGGAAACGTCTGCACGCTTTGCCGGAATAAATAGACCGCACATCGCCATCAACGAGAACAACCCGACCATTTTCAACGTAACCGTTTTACCGCCCGTATTCGGACCGCTAATGAGCAAAAACCGATAGTTTTTTCCAAGCGACAACGTTACGGGTACGACTTTCTTTCTGTCGATTAACGGGTGTCTGCCTTGTTCAAAAGCCACGACGCCCTTATCGTTGACTTCAGGACGGACGCACGAAAGTTTATATCCGTATTCCGCGCAAGCGTAAATACCGTCTAATTCTTCTAAAATCTCTTTATCCCGTTCAAGTTCGTCGCCCATAAATCCAACTCGACGGGTCAATTCGCCTAAAATACGCTCCACTTCTTCTTTTTCATCTATCGTCAAAGAACGGAGCTCGTTATTCATTTCCAGCACTTCTTCCGGTTCGATAAAGAAGGTTGCTCCGCTTGCCGAACGGTCGTGGATAAAACCTTTTATATTGCGTTTATATTCTGCGCGAACGGGCAAAACGTAACGATTATCTCGCATCGTTACGATATTGTCTTGTAAGTACTTGCCTTCGCTACCCGTAAGATATTCGCTCAATCTGGTTCTAATCCGTTCGTTTAAGGTGCGAATTTCTTTTCGTAACGAATAGAGCTTATCGCTGGCGTAATCGCTTACTTCCGAATCGTTTAAAATCTTCGTAGTAATATCTTCTTCAAGATTTTTATCGAAATACAAATTATCCGCAAGCGCCTTTAACAAGCGCAAATTCTCGTCGTTTACCCCCGATATGCTCGTATGCGCAATTCTCGTCGAGCGCAAAAGATTTGCAAGCGACAACAGTTCCGCGCAAGAAAGCGTCGAACCTTTTTTCGCTCGTTGCAATTCGTCGGTAAACGGCTCGAAACGTTCGATTTTACTCACGCCGTAATGAAAAAGCAGTTCTATCGCTTCTTCCGTCAAAGATAGGCGTCTTTTTACTTCCCCTATCTTCGACGACGGCAATCTTTCCAAAATTTTATTTTTTCCGCCGTCAAGAACGGCAAAATCGGAAACCAACGAAAGTATTTTATTTAATTCGGTTTTTTCTATCGCTTTTTGGTTCATTATACCCCTTTATGCGTTTTATAAAACGCTTTTCTTCGTATGCCCTGCCGTATAATTTAGATAGAGCTCCTTTTGTTTTTCTTCGTTATCTTTTACTTGAATAGCTTTCGTCGTTTCGTCCAAAGAAAACAACGTACAATCCAAAATTTTATTATTTACGTTTTTTCCGCCGATTAAATTCACGCAATTATACGTTTCAAACCGACACTCGCCCGTCGCCAAAACGTATCGCTTAACGGGAAACGTACGATTGTTCTCGTCCGTCAACGAATATATTGATTTCTTATCGCAAGATTTGCAACTTTTTTCAAACGGGCAATAACATAAGTCCATCAATTTCAAATTACCACTCGTGAGAACAAATCCGTTTTCTTTCATTAAATCCATTTGCTCGCGCTCGTCTAACTCTTTTGAAACCGCGTAATATTTCACAAACGGAGTTTTCGTCAACTCATCTATTGCTATTTTATTCGTTAAATTAAATCCCGTACCTGCAAAAACGTTCAAGTTACGTTCTTTAGCAAACTGAACGCCCGCATAATTTTCCGCATAAACCCCGTCTAAACAGTATTCTTTTATTAAATACTCAATTCTTTCTAAGTCTTTGGTTGTTAAAAGACAAGGAAAGTATAGATATTTTTCAAAATTGCCTTGCAAAAAGCTCTCGTTTAATTCTTCGTTATAATCGTTCGGTTTATATACCGCAATATCAATTTTTTCCGCATCGTAAAATCCAAAATTGCTTGCGATTACGGTCGTTTTTTGTTGTTTCCCCTTTTCAAAGTTTTCAACCTTAAACGTTTCGTATTCCAACCTTTCTCGCTTTTCGTTACCATTTATTAACGCCGAGTAAAACTCCCGCCTAAACGCGTTTAACTGAGATTTTGCAAGAAAAATATCACCGACGATTTCCACGTTTTCAAAATTTACTTCCAACGGCAAAGAATCGGTTTTCATAAAACAATCCGCTACGTCTTTTTTTGAAAGTGGTCTTGATTGCGCTTGTTGTAATGTAAAATCCGATTCAAAAACAAGCTCGTCGCAACTTACAACCGCTTGCTCGCCAACAGCAAAACGTAAATTTAAAAATATTTCTTTTCGTTTGCTCCCTTTAAGCAATTCGTCGTTCGTCGCTTTTGAAGTCGTGATAAACACATTATCGCCCGATAAAAGCCTGTTCTTCGACGAAATAATAAATCCGCGTTTATTAGCTTTTAAGTAAATTGCCCCGCCGATTTCTCTGCCTTTTCTAAAAACTTTAAACGCGTCGCCTTCTCCGCATTTAATCGCGCTCTCTATTACGTATTGACCGTTTTCGACTTTCACAACGCCAACTTTTTCGCCTAAATGCCCCTGCACGGCGCGAGATAAAAAACGTTTATCTTGCAAAAATGCCAACCCTTGCGTATAATTTCCGCGATTAAAGGTACGCTTTAAATCACTCAGCGCTTTTTCCTTTTGCGTTTCCGTTGCGCCATCGAGTAACAAACGATAATATTTAACCGCCGCCGCTACGTACTCAGCTCTACGCATTCTACCTTCGATTTTAAAAGATACGACGCCTGCGTTTTTGAGTTTTTCAATTTTTTCGCCCACACAAAGGTCGGATAAGGACAACGCGTAGGCTTTTTCTCCATATCCCGTTCTATCGTACGAATAAAGTTTTCGACACGGTTGCTTACATCTTCCCCGATTCCCACTATTTCCGCCGGCGAAAGAAGAAAAATAGCATTGACCAGAAAAACAAGAGCAAAGCGCGCCTTGCGCAAACGTTTCCGTTTCGATAATTTTCGTTATTTTTTCTATCTCGCTTATAGGCGTTTCCCTTGCCAAAATAACGCGAGAAAAACCGTATTCTTTCGCCAACTTTGCGCCGTATTCGTTACAAACGCCGGCTTGCGTACTTAAATGCAAGATAATTTCCGGATATTTTTCTTTTATTGCTTTGCCAAGAAAAATATCTTGCAAAATTATCGCATCAACGCCGAGCGACCATACTTTTAATAAAGCGCGGATAAAATCTTCTATTTCTCCGTCTTTAACCAACGTATTCATCGCCACGTAAACTTTAACGTTTAATAATTTCGCTTTTTTGAGCAACGCAATTAACGAATCGTCGTCAAAATTCTCCGCGCTTGCACGCGCCGAAAAAGCGTTTAAGCCTAAATAAACCGCGTTCGCTCCGCTATTAATCGCAACTTCCGCGCAAGTCAAATCCCCTGCGGGCGCTAAAATCTCATATTCCATTGTCCCGCTCCTTTTAATCTTAAAGTTTGCCCATACTTTGTTCAATCAGTTCTTGCGACGCGTCGTAGCCCATACGTTTAAGACGTTGATTTCTCGCCGCAACTTCGATAATTATCGCCAAATTTCTACCGGGACTTACGGGAATGGTAAGCTTCGGCACGCTTATTCCTAAATATTCAGCATTTTCTTCCTTATCGCCAATCCTATCGTAATCTTTTCCCGTTTGACGGTTTTCAAGTTCTATTACCAATTCGATTTTCTTTTCGTCTAAAATAGAGCCTGAACCGTACATACTCTTAACGTTAATAATCCCAATACCGCGTAGCTCCATAAAATAACGGATTCTATCAGGACAAGTGCCGTAAAGCTCGTTAGCTATCTCTTTGATAATAACGCTATCGTCTGCGACCAATCTATGTCCGCGCTTGATAAGCTCCATCGCCGTTTCGCTTTTACCTACTCCGCTTTTCCCCGTCAATAAAATCCCAACGCCGAATACTTCCAATAATACGCCGTGCTCCGAGCAAGACGGCGCGAGCAATCTATTAAGATAAATATACAAATCGCTCATAAGGTCCGTCGTTTCTTTGGGACTTACCAAAATCGGACAATTTTTCGATTTAGCCGAATCCAGCAATTCTTCATACGCGAGCAACGAACGGCTTAAAATAACGCAAGGTGCTTCCCCGTATTCAAAAAGCTTAGAAAGCTTTTCCCGTCTTTCTTGTGTTGAAAAAATACGTAAATATTCGTATTCCGCTAAACCTATCACTACGATACGGCTTGCGTCGTAATAATCGAAAAATCCTGCAAGCGGTAACCCCGGTCTTTCGACGCTCATCGTCGCGAGCGTAACGCTACCGCGCCCAGCATAAACGGTTTCCAATTTTAAGTCTTTAGAAAAAGTTTCCAAATCCACCGTCATAATCACTTGTTCTTCTTTATTTCTCATTTTCGCACCTTACTTTTCCGTATTTTTCAATAATCCGTCCGACTACGTTTTCATCGTTGGAATACTCGCTTACTTCAAACTTCTCTTTTAATATCGGCTCGGCGTTTTTCACGGCAATCCCTTTTCCTGCCGTGGCAAGCGCGGAATAATCATTCCAACCGTCGCCGATAGCGAGCGTTTCTTGAATATCCACCCCGTATTTTTCCGCTAAAAACTTCAACGCAGTACCTTTAGTAAATCCTTTTACGCAAATCTCCAACAGATTGATAGCTCCGGAAGTTACTTCACAAATATCCGATAAATTGCTTTCGATTTTATCACGATAACTTTCTCTATCTTTGGGGTGCATCATCGAAAGGATTTTGATTGGTTCAATTTTATTCTCTAAAATAAAATCACTCATTTTCTTTTCAGGCAATATTGCCTTATCTTTTAAGATAGATTCGTAATACTCAAGATACGGAATACGTTCACTTGCGTAAAACTTATCAATTTCGTAAATTTGAACGTACATTCCGTTTTCTTCCATAAATCGACAAATACGAACGCTATCTTCCACGCTAAAAACGTTTTCCAAAACCAATTCGCCCGTTTCTATATCCGCGACCACCGAACCGTTAAACGCTGAAACCAATCCCTTTAATCCAAGCTCCCTTGCAATTTTTAAAATGGATTGCAACGGTCTACCGGAAGAAAGCACGAACAAACCGCCCTTATCAACGAAGTCACGGATAGTTTGTATCGTTTCATCCGCAATCGTATGGTCGGAACGAAAAAGAGTCCCGTCAAAATCCGAAACGATTAAAGAGTATTTTCTTTCATTCATTTAAATATTCTCCTTGAAATGGGTTTTGATTTTTTCCGCAAGACTTTCCCCGATACCGTCCACTTGACAAAGCTCTTCTATGCTCGCATCCATTATTTTATCAATCGTACCAAACTTTTCCATTAGCGCGATTTGCTTTTTCTTGCCCACACCGTCAATTTCTTGCAAGACTGAAGCCAAATTCCGTTTTGAATGCAAGTTTCTAAAATAGGTAATTGCGAAACGGTGCGCTTCATCACGAATCCGTTGCAAAGTTTTCAGCGCGTAATCGCGTTTATCAAGTTTAATGCTTTCCGCGCTAAAAAGCGTAAAAATCTCTTCTTCTCTTTCAGCAAGCGAAATTAAATCTATATCCGTTATTTTGTATTCGTCAAACACTTCCTTTATTGCGGAAAGCTGACCTTTACCACCGTCAATTACGATTAAATCGGGCTTAGGAAAGCGTTCTTCTTCGCTATTTAGTTTTGCTAATCTCCGACGCATCATTTCTTGATGCGACGCGTAATCGTTCGCTCCTTCTACCGTCTTTATTTTAAATCGTCTATAACTCGTTTTATCTGCTTCGCCGTCGATAAACACAACCATCGAACCAACTTTATCCACACCCGAAATATTTGAAATATCGTAACACTCCATACGCTTTGGATAACGGGAAAGGCTTAAAAGATTTTTCAATCTTTCGCAAGCGTTTTTCGTCATATCGTCTTTATGCTTAATTTTATCAAGCGACTTCGTCAAATACTCCGTCGCGTTTTTTTGCGCCATTTCAAAAAGCTGAGCTTTCACGCCTTGCTTTGCAAAAATTATCTCCGTCTTTTTGGAATACGCGTCCCTAAAGAATTTCTCTAAAAGTTCCTTTTCGCAATATTCTTCGGTAATAATTTCGTCAGGCAATTCGTGGCTAGAATAGTATTGAATAATAAACGCCGTCAACGCGTCGGCGTCTGAAAGAGAAGCGTCTTCCAAAGCAAAACTGTTCCCCCCCTGCATAATTCCGCTTCGGGTTACGAGTACGTTGACCGCCGAATACAAATGATTCGTTTTTAAGGCGATAATATCCGCGTTTAACGCGCGATTGATTGCAGTTATCCGTTTTAATTTGAGTTTGGATAACATATTCAATTTTTCGCGGTATTCCATTGCAAGTTCAAATTCTTCGTTTTGCGCAAATACGAACATTTTTTCACGGAGCAATTCTTCCGCTTCTTCGTAATTCCCGTCTAAAAACGATATCGCTTTTTTCACTCTTTCTTGATACTCCGCTTTATCGCACAATTTCGCGCAAGGGGCTAAACAACGCTTTAAATGATAATCTAAACAAGGTTTTTTCGCCTTTTCGCCAATGACCGTTTGACAAAGCCGAACGTTATAGACGGAAGATAAAATATCTAAAACTTCTTTACAGCGTACCCCACCCATAAACGGTCCGAAATATTTCCCGTCCTTTTTTATCTTTCTCGTAATAGAAATATGCGGAAATTCTTCCTTCGTGTGGACTTTGATATACGGATAAGTTTTATCGTCTTTCAACAAAATATTGTATTTTGGCTTGTATTTTTTAATTAAATTATTTTCAAGCGCCAACGCGTCGATTTCCGTTTTCGTGATAATATAATAAAAATCGTCGATATTTTCAACCATTGCGGAAACCTTACTGCTTTTTTGCGAACCGTGGAAATATTGCCGAACTCTATTTTTTAAAACGCGAGCTTTTCCGACGTAGATAACCACGCCGTCTTTATCAAGCATTATATATACCCCCGGATTATCGGGAAGTAATTTTAATTTTTCCTTAATTTGCCCCATATTTCCTTTGAGTTTATCCATAGGATAAAAGCCGTAAAATTCCAAGTATTATTATATACTAATTTGCGTAATTTTGCAAGGAAATAAAAGCAATTTTTCTTATTTTAAAACAAAAAGAAAGACCGTACCGGCTAAAAAAACCGCCACAGCCCTTTTATCTGAAAAAAATTTATTTAACAACCTAAAAACTCTATCCCTTTTAAGATGATATCGTTAACGGAATCGTTTGCCAAAGAATAAAAAATAATTTTACCCTGCCTTACGCTTTTTACCATTCCCGCGCTTTTTAGAAACCGTAATTGATGAGATATAGTCGTTTGATTAATATCGAGTATCCTTGATAAATCGGTTACGCAAAGTTCGCTAATCGCCAACGCCGATAAAATTTTCACACGCGTATAATCGGCAAAAACAGAAAAGAAACAGACGATTCCTTCTAAAATTTCTCCTTGCGGTACGTAATCTTCTATTAATCCTTGCGTCCGTTTATCCAATAATAACATTTCCGACATAATTCTTCTCCCATATGCTTTATTGGGAATATGATAAACTATTTTCTATCGTCGTATTTTGGAAATTCTCGTCGTGAAAAAATTTATTTTGTCTTTTTTACGAAATCTTTTTTACTTCGTATCCCGCTTCGCTAATAACCGATTTAAACACGCTATCGTCTATCTCTTTTTCAAGCGTAACGACAGCCGATTTTTTCTTCAAATTCACTTCTACCGTTCCCACGCCTTCAATCCCTTGCAAAGCTTTCGTAACGTGCGCTACGCAATGAGAACACATCATTCCTTCGATTTTTAACGTTTTTTTATTTTCTTTCATAGTCTCCGTTTCCTTTTCTTTGTTTTTTCCAAATCTCGTCAACCGTAAAGCATTCGACACGACGAATAGTGAACTCAAACTCATACACCCTGCCGCAATCATAGGATTGAGCGTCAAACCAATAAACGCGAACGCGCCCCCAGCGACGGGTATCGCAACGCAATTATAAAAGAACGCCCAAAACAAATTTTGTTTGATGTTCCTGACCGTTGCTTTACTCAAATCAATCATCGTAGAAACGCCTTTTAAATCCCCGCTAACCAACACGACGTCCGCGCTCTCGATAGCAATATCCGTACCCGTCCCTATCGCAATGCCCACGTCCGCCCTTTTAAGCGCAGGACTGTCGTTAATCCCGTCGCCGACGAACGCGACGCATTTCCCGTTAGCGCGTACCTTTTCAACGCAGTCTGCTTTATCTTTGGGCAACGACTCCGCAAATACTTGGTTTATACCCACCTTTTTAGCGATTGCTTGCGCGACGTTTTTTATATCGCCTGTAACCATCGCCAAATCAACCTTGCGTTTTTTCAACTCTACGACGGCTAATTCGCTCGTTTCTTTTAAAGTATCCGCCAACGCAAATACCGCAACAAGCGTGTTTTTATCAGTTAAAAACACCACCGTTTTACCCTGCTCCGAGTATCTTTCTTCAATATTTTTCACTTGTTCTGCGTATTCAAAAGGCAAATTTTTACGGTTACCGAGCGAATATTCACACCCGTTTACTTTCGCCCTTGCGCCTTTACCCGTTTCATACGAATATTCTTCCACTAGTCCGCTTTGAACCGCGCCGTTTTCTAAAGCGTATCGTTTTATACATTCGGCTATCGGGTGATTGGATTGACTTTCTATTAAATATGCGACCGTCAAAGATTCTTGTTTGTCCTTAAAACACTCAAAATCGGTTACTTTCGGCGCGCCGACCGTTAAGGTAGCCGTTTTATCAAGGAGCGCGAAATTTATATCTTTTGCTTTTTGTAAAACTTCAGCGTCTTTAAATAAAACTCCCAACGCCATACCCCGTCCCATTGACGCCATAACCGCTACGGGCGTAGCCAATCCCAACGAACAAGGGCAGGAAATTACGAGCACGCTAATGGCGTAATTTGCCGACGTAGAAACGTTATTCGTTGCTATCAACCAACTAAAAAAAGTAATTATAGATAATACTACGACGATGGGAACGAAAACGCCTGCAATTTTATCGGCTAATTTTTGAATAGTCGCTTTACTTGCCCCAGCGTCTTTTACCATTTTTACAATTTGCGAAAGCGTCGTATCGTTGCCGACCTTTTCCGCCTGTACCTGTAAATATCCGCTTTTCACGATATCTGCGCCCGTTACAAAATCCCCTTCACTCACTTCAATCGGCATACTCTCGCCCGTAATCGCAGCGCGGTCGATAAACCCGTTACCGCGGACTATCTTCCCGTCAACGGGAACGTAATCCCCTTGTTTTACGGCTAAAATATCTCCAATACAAATATCGGCAAAAGGTATATTTTTCTCGATTCCGTCCCGAATAAGCGTTACCGTATTCGGCATTAATTTAATGAGTTTTTCAACTTCGTCGCCCGTCTTTCTTTTTGATTTTTCTTCTAACCATTTACCAAGCGTTACGAGCGTCAAAATCATTCCCGCCGATTCGTAAAACAAATGCGCGCCGTGATGATTATGCGTACCCAAAAATGCCAATACCGTTAAAACCAAGCTATATAAATACGAAACGGACGCCCCCATTGCTACGAGCGTATCCATATTGGGCGTTCCTTTCAACACGGCTTTTACGCCTACGGAAAAGAATTTGAAATTAATCGCAATAATAACCGCGGATAATGCCGCCTGTAAAACGTAATTGACTAAAATATTGGGCAACGGCAACGCAAGCATTCCGCCCATCGACAAATATACGAGCGGTAATAAGAACGCCAAGGAAATAAAAAATCTTTTCTTAAGCGTATTTTGCTCCGGTTCACGGCTTTTTAAAGCGTCGTTATCAAACGGTTTTATCCCGTAACCGAGCGAAACCACCGTTTCCATTATGCCATCACTATTTAATTTTTCATCGTCGTAGTCTACGGTCATACTTTCGCCCATTAAAGACACTTCTGCTTTTAATACGCCGTCGAGCTTACAAACCCGTTTTTCTATCCCCGACGAACACGCCGAGCAAGTCATTCCCGTTATCGTAAATTTTTCTTTCATTTCCGTTTACCTTTTATTTATTTATTCAAGAAATATTATACCACGTTATAAAAAAAAGTCAAGTATTAAATTTTATAAAATTAAATACGTACGACAAAAAGGCGGGAGCGTTACGCTACCCGCCCGTATTAAGGACGAAATGAAAATTTAGTTGTTCTTTTCTTCTTTTTGAGCTACTACTTCTTTGCCGTCGTAGAAACCACAGCTCTTGCAAACTCTGTGCGCTTCCGTCAATTCGTGGCAATGAGGACATTCAACGAGCGTAGCCGCCGTTGCTTTGTAGTTTGCAAATCTCTTATTCGTTCTGCTTTTAGATTGTTTACTCTTAGGTACTGCCATATTTACACCTCACGTTTTTTTCTTTCAATTTTTAGGTTGATTTTCATTAGAATATCGAATACCTTCACAATTCTCGTCGCACAATAACAAAAACGGCATACACGCCATTACCGCGTCTTCAAGCGCTTCTGTTAAATCAATTTTACCGCCTGAATAGGAATAATCTTCCGCGTCCTTTCTCGGCTCGAAATAAGCGTCTAATTCGCCTTTCACGTTCATAGACGTTTCTTTTAAACATCTTGAACATTGTCCAGAAAGTTCAAAGGAAATTTCTCCGCGAAGCTCCAACGAATCGTCTTCAAACAACTCGTAATCCGCTCTCACTTTAACAGGCGAAGAAAATTTCACAAAAGGAATATTAATCAATTTTTCGTCCGCATCGTATTCGAAAACGAGTTCGCCCGAATACTTCTTTTGCACGTTAAGTTTTCTTATATCGATAATCATCATAAAACCGACTTTACAAGTATATTATATTTCAAAAACTTTGTCAACTTTTTTCCGTTGAATTTTTTAATTTTTTTCAACTATTTCTATCAATTACCAACTCCAAAAGTTTTTAAAAGGAATTAAAGCAATTCAACCGTTTCTCTTGCAATCACCAATTCTTCGTTGGTAGGAATAATCAAAACCTTAACTTTGGAATTCTTACCCGAAATATCGCGAATTTCGCCGTTGTTCTTTTCTTCGTTCTTTTCTTCGTCAATTTCTACGCCCAAATACTCCATATTCTCGCAAATCGATTTACGAACAAAATTATTATTTTCGCCTACTCCGGCAGTAAATACGATACAATCCACGCCGTTCATCGCAGCAGCGTATGCGCCAACGTATTTCTTACAACAATAGCCGAACATATCAAGCGCCAATTTTGCTCTCTTATCGCCTTGTTCACTTGCAGAAGTCAAATCCCTAAAGTCGCTCGAAACGCCCGAAACGCCAAGCATTCCGCTCTTTTTATTGAGATAATTCAAAACTTCGGAAATGCTCATTCCTTCTTTCTTCGCAAGATATTCAGCCGCCGCAAAATCAATATCGCCACTACGCGTACCCATCGGAACGCCGGCTAAAGGAGTAAAGCCCATCGAAGTATCTACGCATTTGCCACCGTCAACCGCAGTAATAGAAGAGCCGTTACCAAGATGGCAAGTAACTATTTTAAGTTCTTCGGGCTTTTTATTGAGATACTTCGCCGCTTCTTGAGAAACGAACTTATGACTCGTACCGTGCGCGCCGTATCTTCTAATCTTATATTTCTCATAGTGCTCGTAATCAATGGCGTACATATACGCGTATTCAGGCATCGTGAAATGGAAACCCGTATCGAATACAAGCCCCATCGGAGTATTCGGCATTGCCACGCGACAAGCGTTGACGCCGATAATCGACGCAGGGTTATGCAAGGGCGCAAGGTCTTTGATTTCTTCCATTAACGCCATCGTTTCGTCCGTAACGAGCACGGGTTTTTTAAACGCTTCGCCCGATGCAACGACTCTATGCCCCACCGCATCGATTTCTTCCATTGAAGAAATTACGCCAACATCTTTATCCGTCAAGGCCTTTAACACGAGCGCAACCGCTACGTTATGGTCGGGCATTGGCGTTTCAACGATAGTTTCTTTACCGTTTGCTTTATGAATAAGCCTAGACCCATCGATGCCGATACGTTCGCAGTTACCTTTTGCCAGAACGTTCTCCGTTTCCATATCAATAAGCTGATATTTAAGAGACGAACTTCCCGAATTAATAACCAAAACTTTCATTTATATTTCCCTCACTCAGCCTGCAACGCCGTAACTGCAACCGTCGCAATAATGTCTTCTACGTTACAACCGCGCGACAAGTCGTTCAAAGGTCTTGCAAAGCCTTGACAAATAGGTCCGATCGCCATATAGTTACCAAAGCGTTGCGCAATTTTATAACCAATGTTACCAGCGTTAATATTGGGGAACACGAATACGTTCGCCTTGCCGGCAACGGACGAATCAGGCGCTTTTAACAAACCGACTTCAGGCGCAACCGCCGCGTCGAATTGGAATTCGCCGTCAAGCGCCAAATCGGGTGCCATTGCTTTTGCAATAGCCGTTGCTTCTTGCATTTTCGGTACGGATTTAAAGAATTTATCGTCGTTACCGCTACCTTTCGTAGAGAAAGAAAGCATCGCAACTCTCGGTTCAATACCTGCAATCGCTTTTGCAGTTTTCGCTGAAGAAACCGCGATATCTGCAAGTTGTTGTGCGTCGGGTTCGATATTAATCGCACAATCCGCGAATACCGCTACGCCATCGGGGTTATAGGTATGTTCAACGCCTTCGGGCGCAATCATAATAAAACAGCTCGAAACGGTTTTAATTCCGGGCGCGGTTTTAACCACTTGCAAACCAGGACGAAGCGTATTAGCTGTCGAATGACAAGCGCCTGAAACGTAACCGTCTACGTCGCCTGCTTTGAGCATTAACGCACCGAACATCGTTCTATCCTTCGCTTGCTTCAACGCTTCTTCTTCCGTCATACCCTTAGCCTTTCTCTCTTGATATAAAATCTCGGCATACGTAGAAAGTTTATCCGATGTAAGGGGGTCGACTAACGTAATACCCGTAATATCCACGTCGGGAGCAACGCGCTTACATTCTTCTTCGTTACCGATAAGCACGATTTTTGCAATCCCTTCTTTCGTAATCGTCGCGGCAGCCTCGATTACTCGTTTATCTTCACCTTCGCAAAGAACGATTGTCTTTTTAAGCGATTTTGCTTTTAATTTTATTTCTTCTAAAACATTCTTCATAAAACAACTCCTGAAACGCTTTATTTATTCATGATTTTATTGTATAATAGGAAACGGAAGACAAAAGTTTCCAATTTTAACGATTCTATTATACCACACATTTTTTTTAATGTAAAGGAAAACAAAAAGAAAAGATGAAAATTTGCGCAATTATTTGTGAATACAATCCCTTTCACAACGGTCATTTATATCATATCCAAACCGCCAAAAAATTATCAGGGGCGGATAAAATCCTTTGCGTAATGAGTGGAAACTTCGTTCAGCGTGGCGAAGGCGCGATTCTCGAAAAACGTATTCGCGCCAAACACGCCGTCTTAGCGGGCGCAGACGCCGTTTTAGAACTTCCTTCTATTTTTGCCACTTCCAACGCTGAATTATTCGCTAAAGGCGCAATTAAACTTATTTCCGCTATTCCAAACGTAACCACTCTTTGTTTTGGTTCAGAAAACGCCGAAACAAACAAATTTTTAATGTCGGCACAACTTTTAAACGACGAACCGCAAGACGTTTCAGACGAAATTAAACGCCTTTTGTCCACCGGTATCGGGTATGCGAAAGCGCGCGCAAACGCTTATTCAAAGTATATCCCAAACCATTTTTTATTAAAACCTAATAATCTTTTAGGGCTTGAATATACGCGCGCACTTCTAAAATCAAACTCAAAAATTGAAATTTTACCGATAGTTAGACAAGGCAACGATTATTTGGATACTTCCTTAACCGAAAACTTTTCATCCGCTACGGCAATTAGAGAAGTTATCAAGCAAGACAAAACGGAAAAGCTCTCTTCAAACGTCCCCGAATTTACGCTTAATGATATAAAAAAGGCAAAAATTCCCGATTTATTATCGCTTGAAAAACTCGCCGTTTTAACCAAATCCAAACAAGAAATCGCAAGAGTATGCGACTGCAGTGAAGGGCTTGAGAACGCCTTTAAACAAGTCGCCGAAAACAATCTTTCCGATTTCGAAAAAGAACTTACTTCCCCTAGATACACTTCCGCGCGAATCCGTAGAATAGCCTTACAAACCTTACTTGGCATAGAAGAAACGTTCATTCGCTCCGCGCTCGGCTCTCCTTTATATTTACGCGTCCTTGCCGTTAATAAATCAGACGAAGAAATTTTATCTTTATTAGGTCAATCGTCTTATCCTTTACTCGTAAAAAATTCCGACGCTAAAAAATTAAAGAACGTCGCGAAAGAAGTTTTTGAAAAAGAAGAATTTTGCGATAGAATCTACGCTATCGCAAGCGGTAATTCTCCTTTATATCACAATCCACTCGTATAAAGAAACACGAAAACGACGCGAAAAACGCGTCGTTTTCATTTTATTATCGTCTTTTATTTGTCGCCTTTTTTAATAAAGAAATCCACAAACTTAGGATGACGGCGTTTTACCGGTTCTTGCGGTTGTTCCGTCGCTTCGGGAATAAGGTCGTCCGGTTCAAAATTTTCTTGTGGTTGAACGGGAGCTTGCGGTTGATAAGCATTGACGGGTTGTTCGTACCCGTATCCAGTCGCGTAAGTAGGACGTTGCGGATAAACGGGCTGTTGCGGTTGGTATGCCGTTGCCGTAGGTTGTTGTTCGAACGACGAAGCCCCTGCAATTCTATCCGAAAGCGCGGATAAACGTTGGTAACTACTTGCCGTATCTTCGGTAGAAACGAAGCTTTGGTTGCTACCGTTAAAACCCGTTGCAATAATAACGACTTCTACTTCGTCGGACATATTTTCATCGATGCAAGCGCCAAATATAACGTTTGCGGAATAATCGATTACGCCCTTAACCAAATCAGCCGCCATCCAAACTTCATCAAGCGACAAATCTTTACCGCCGACCACGTTTAAAATAACCGAGCTTGCGCCTTCAATCGTGGTATTGAGCAAGGGACTGCAAACCGCACAACGTACTGCGTCGGAAATTCTCTTTTCGCCTTTCGCCACACCGATACCCATGTGCGCGATACCGCGACCTTTCAACGTTGTTCTTACGTCCGCAAAATCAAGATTAATAAGCGCGGGATTTACGATAAGTTCGGCTATACCGCGAATACCTTGACGAAGTACTTCGTCCGCTACTTGCAACGCTTCGGGGAAAGACGTTCCCTTTGGTACGACTTCGCGGATTTTATCGTTCGGTATAGTAATAATGGAATCGACGCATTTACGAAGTTCTTCCACGCCGTTGAGCGCGTTGTCCATTCTGCGTTTTGCTTCGAACGTAAACGGCAAAGTAACGACGGCAACGGTAAGAATCTTCATTTCTTTTGCAATCTTAGCGATTACAGGCGCTGCGCCCGTACCGGTACCGCCACCCATACCAGCGGTAATAAATAACAAATCGGTATCTTTAAGAGCGTTTTGAATCGCTTCTTTATTCTCTTCCGCCGCTGCTCTGCCCACGTTAGGGTCTGCGCCTGCGCCAAGCCCTTTCGTAAGTTTTACACCGATTTGAATACGGTTGCTTGCTTTAGAACGAGCAAGCGCTTGATTATCGGTATTGACAACGACGTATTCCGCGCTCTTTAACCCCGACTCGATTAAACGATTTACGGCGTTATTCCCTGCGCCACCGACGCCGATGACTTTAATTTTCGCAACGCCGGAGAGATTGTTGGTATCGTCCGCAACGAACGGGGAAGCATATTGCTCGTCACGACGTTCGTAGTCGTATTCGTTATTGTAATTTTCCATCATTTCTTTTTTCCTCCGAATAAATTCTTAAGTTTGTATAAAAGCCCGCTCTTTTCTCTCCCCTCAAGCGCAACGCTCAAAAGCGCAATCCTTGACGAGAAAGACGGCTTATCGTAATAAGGCAAATCAGGAAATACCGTTTCCGCAACGCGCGCCACTCGGTTAGATAAATATTCCGCAAAGCCCGTGATACCGTTCAATCCTTCGCCCGTCAAAAGCAACGGCGCATTTAAAATCGCAACGGTCTTTTTATCTTTGTAGTGGCTTTCAAAAAATTCGTTAATCTTTTCACACAGCTCGTCCAAAGCGAATTTTATAACGTCGTTAATTTTCCATACCGGATAACTCGCCCCGTTCTCGCCAGTCCAAAGCAAATCTCTCGCGACCGCACCGCCTGAAATATTCGCCGAATAAAGCATTTCTTCCGCGACTGAATATTCTACCTGCATTTGATTAATCAAATGCGCTAAAATGCTACCTAACCCGCAGTCGAAACTTTCTTCACGTACGATACCGTTTCCGTAAACGACGGAAAGCGAAGAAGTTAAAAAACCCACGTCAAGCAAAAACGCGTAACTCTCACGACGCTTTTGTGGTATCAAATACCTAGCCTGCGCCAAGCTCGACGGAACGAATCGAATTTTGAAAATCCCAAGCCCAGAAAAGACTTCCGAAATGAACGCATAAAATTCTTCGCTGATAAAATAATAACTTAACGCGCCTTTTAAAAGCGAAGTCGGCGATCCATAAAGCGCGGAAACGTCAAAATATTTACGATTATCGCCCAAAGCAAAATACATAGCCGAACGTTCTACGCAACGTCCCGTAGCAAGAAGTTCGTTTAATCCGCTTGCAAACAACGCTTCTACGTCTTGATTAGAAATTTTTCGTTTGGACGGAAAGGAAATGGTATGTCCTTTCGTCTTTACCGAAGTAAACGACGTCGGAACGGAAACGTAAACTTCGTCAATCGCGCCTTCGTAATTTTGACGAACGGAATCGACTACGGAAACGACTGCGTTTTTAAACGAATTTTTATCCCAAAAACCTTGCGTGGAATACCCTTCGTATCTTTCCGTTTTATTTCCGCAAATAATAAACGTATCGTTTACCCCTTGACCGCCAATCATAAAGGTAACTTCATACGAACGTATATCTAAAACGGCAACTCTTTTGTTTTTCATATTCCCTTTTTTCCTTTGGAAAAACCTTATTTATTTTATTATAAACCATTCACTAAAAAAAGTCAATCTCTTGACGAAAAAAAACGGAAAAAACACGCTTTTAGGCGTGTTTTCTCTTCTTTTTTATATTATTCAAAAGAAATTTCGTTAGGATAATAAACGACGGTTGTTTTTCCATCTCCGCTTGCAACGTAAATCGACCCTTTCAACCGTTCGTCGTCTTTCAAAGAAAGGTAAACGTTCGCAATCTTTTCCGCTTTTTCTTCCACGAATTCTTTCGCCTGACGAACTCGAATTACCACGCCTTCCTTAGTGAAAAGGTCGTATTGTTCAATCGTACCGCCTAAAAGCTGATAATCAACCGAAACCAAATTACTTCTAAGCCCGTCAAAACAAACGGACAATTCTTTTAACAACGGCAAAATCCCGTTTATTTTTTCACCGATACAACGCTGACCTTTTACACCGGAAATCTCCATTCCCGTTATCGCAACGTTGGCTTTTTTATCCGACCTATTTTCAGGCGTTCCACGAACGGAAAGCACCGTTCCGTCTAACCCTAAAATATAATATTCTTCGCCGTTTTTCACCGAAAATACTTCCGCGTCTTCTATCGCTTCGACGACGAGTTTATTGGGATATTCTATTTTAAAGTCGGTCATTCTAAAATACGGATAATTTGCAAACGTACTCTCCGCAGTTTTCCGTTTCACGGTAAACACGCTTTCTTTATCGTAGAGTTTAATAAGTTCTAATCGCAAACTCTCCGCTTCTATTTTCGCCTCTGCCGAAACGAAACGGATATTTAAATCCAACTTCTCTACCCGATAAACGCTCGTAACGCCTAACGCCGTCGCCGATAAAAATAAAACGAGCGTCAATAATATCGTAATAATTTTTTTCATTCGTATCAATCCTTTTATCAAACTCGAACGCGTTTAATTTGCGCTCCTAATTTTTTTAATTTATGTTCAAATTCCGAATATCCCCTATCGACGTAGGACAAATCCAGCACCGTACTTTTTCCTTCCGCCTTCAAAGCGGCTATCACGAGCGCGGCTCCACCCCGTAAATCTTCCGCCGTAACGGACGCGCCACGAAGTTTTTCCACGCCTCGAATCACTGCAGTCCTACCCCGAACGGTAATATCCGCGCCCATTCGTTTTAATTGCGCGGCGTATTTATATCTCGTTTCAAATAAATTTTCAACCACGAGCGAAGTCCCCGACGCCGTACAACAAAGCGCTGAATACTGCGCCTGCAAATCGGTTGGAAATCCAGGGAACGGCATAGTTTCTACGATATCCGTCGCTTTAAGTCGTCCCGTGCTACTTAATATTATTCTATCATTTTTCGTATAGATTTTGCAACCGTTTTCACTCAATTTATGTAAAAGCGCGGCAATATTTTCCGAATTAAGCCCTTTCGTTTCAATTTCGCCACCGCAAGTAGCCGCTGCAATCAAAAAAGTCCCTGCTTCTATCCTATCGCACATCGCCTCGTATTCTACGCCGTGAAGTTTTTTCACTCCGTCGATTACGATAGTGCTCCCGCCTGCGCCTTGCACTTTCGCGCCCATTGCGTTAAGAAAATTTTGCAAATCGACGATTTCAGGTTCTTTCGCCGCATTCCGAATAAGCGTCCTGCCTTCCGCCTTGACCGCCGCCAAAATGATATTTTCCGTCGCGCCCACGCTTGGAAAATCCAAAAGAATCTCCGCGCCTTTTAACACGTCCGCGCTACAAGAAATAAACCCGTTTTCTTCGACGATTTTCACGCCCAAACGTTGTAAGCCTTTCAAATGCAAATCAATCGGCCGAAGTCCTATATCGCAACCGCCGGGATAGGCGATTTTCGCACGACGGAAACGAGTTAAAACCGAGCCTAACATAAATACGGACGAACGCAATTCCTTGGTCAATCTTGCAGGGAGTTCGTGCGAAACGGCGTTAGCGCTATCAATCATCGTGCAATCCCCGTCCCTTTCCGCTTTGCAACCAAGCTCTATCAAAATCCGTAACATATTCTCAACGTCCGAAATCATCGGCACCCTCCGTATTTTAACGGGTTTATCCGTCAATATCGACCCCGCCAATAGAGGCAAGACGGAATTTTTCGCGCCTTGAAGATTCACCGTACCGTATAATTTTTTACCGCCGTCAATTATGTATTTATCCATACGCAAAGCTCCTTATGCTTTATTGTATGAAATGTTTTCTTTGAAAGTTACTCGCCCCTTTTACTGACGGAATAAAGCAACCCCATCGACGTCATCGTAATAATCAAAGCCGTATTCCCCGAACTTATAAGCGGTAACGGAATACCCGTGGGCGGAATAGCACCGCTGACGACGAGCGCGTTAATGCACACCTGAATACCGAATACGAGCGTTATCCCGAACGCCAATAAAAAAGAAAAGAAATCGTTGCTTTTTACAGCCGAACGCATTCCACGATAAACCAATAACACCGTCGCCAAAAAGAAAACGGCTATCCCAACAAACCCCGTTTCCTCGCCGATAATCGCTAAAATAAAATCGCTTTCCGCAAATGGTAAAAATCTATATTTTTGCCGTGATTGAAACAATCCCGTTCCAAACCAACCGCCGTTACCAAGCGCGTACAAAGATTGAATTAATTGATAGCCTTCTTCTTTCGGCGATGCCCAAGGATCTAAAAAAGCGCTTAAACGCAACAATCGATAAGGTTCACTAATAATTAATACGGGAACAGCTATTAAAGCCGGCAATAAAATGACGGCAAAGTGCTTCCATTTTACTCCGCCTGCAAACAACATTCCAATCATCAACGCTCCTACGCACATCGTAACCGACATATTCGGTTCTAAAATAATCAAAAGACAAATTACTCCGCCTGCCAAAAGTACGGGAATCATTCCTGAAAATTTTCGCATTTTTCCCATATTTTCCGACATATACCCTGCCGAAAAAATAACGAACCCGTATTTCGCGATTTCCGACGGTTGAATCGTAACGCCACCGATACCAATCCAACGCGTCGCCCCGTAATTTGTTTTACCTATCCCCGGCACGAATACGAGCGCCAATAAAATAATAGGTACAAACAGCGAAAAAAATCGGACATTTTTATTCTTTAATTTTTTATAATCAAAACCGCAAGCAAAAATCATTCCCGCTAACCCCAACAAAAAGCCGACGAGTTGTTTTTTTGCAAAATAAAATCTGTCGCCGTATTGGACTTCAGCAACGTAATAACTAGCAGAATAAACCATTATTACGCCAAACCCTGCGAGTAAAACGGTTAGAATAGGAATTAATAGGTCGCCTTTTTTTCTATTCGACTTCGCCTTCGTCTGCGATAAATGCGTTGTCGTCAAGTTCGAAGTTTTCCTTTCCCGACTTTGCTTTTTCTTCAAACGAGCGTACCAATTCAACAAATTTATCCCCCCTTTCTTCATAACCGGTAAACTCGTCAAAACTTGCGCTTGCAGGACTCAACAACACCGTTTGCCCACTTTTTGCCGTCAAGCGCGCAAGTTGTACCGCAATAGAAAACTTATCGCAAAGAGTAACCTTTCTATACCCCGTTTTTATTGCGCCGTCTAAAAGCTTTAAACGGTTTTCGCCGTACAATATCGCCTGCGCAATCTTTAAATTACGGAGCGCGGAAAACAGCGCAGTATAATCGTAGCCTTTATCTTTACCACCCAGCAACAAAACCGTTTCTTCTTTCATACACGCTACCGCTTTAAGCGTTGCGTCAACGTTCGTCGCCTTAGAATCGTTAATATACGTTATTCCGTCGATTTCAGCGACCTTTTCTATACGATGTTTTACGCCTTTAAAAGTCATAAGAGAATTTACGATTTTCTCCGATTCAACGCCCATAATTTTCGCAACGGAAATTGCTGCCAACGCGTTTTGCACGTTATGTTCACCCGCTAAAGGCAAATCGGAAACTTCCATAATTTTTTC
The DNA here is from genome assembly GCA_015055865.1 of Clostridiales bacterium. GTDB lineage: Bacteria > Bacillota > Clostridia > Christensenellales > Borkfalkiaceae > Scatosoma. The sequence continues at coordinate 32,891 of SVHK01000009.1, forward strand.
TTCTTTATAATATAAAACTCCGTCGTTTAAATACGCCCCGTCCACCTTTCCTTTCAAAGAAAACCAGACGATTTTCGCACGCGTATTTTCAGAAAATTCTTTTACAATCGGGTCGTCGTAATTTAAAACCACCACTTCCGACTCCGTACTGTTTTTTAAAAGTTTCTTCTTTAAAAATATGTAGTTTTCCATATTATAATGCCGATTTAAATGGTCTTGTGTGATATTTAACACGACAGCAACGTGCGGGCAAAGCGAATTGAGCGTTTCAAGTTGAAAACTTGAAATTTCCGCAACGGCAATATCTTCCGAGCCTAAATCAACCCGTTTAATCATCGGCGAACCCACGTTACCGCACGCCTCCGCGCGTTGACGGTTATCGGTAAATATCTTTTCTATCATAGAAACGGTCGTCGTTTTACCGTTCGTACCCGTTACCGCTACGATTAAGCAACGCATATACCGCACGGCAAGTTCGCTTTCTCCTACTATCGATTTCCCCGCGCGCCTAAAAGAAATTGCTATTGGGTGGTCGATAGGAATACCGGGGCTAAGAACGAGTACGTCGCAAATCTCCGGCATTTTAGAAAGTTCTTCTTTTTTAACGCGCAAACCACCAAGACTTTCAAGGCGTTCAATCGTCTTTTCCAAGCCTGCGCTCGTTACGTCGTCGTAAAGATATACTTTACCGCCTTTCTCAAGCAAAAACTCCGTCGCCGCAGTCCCCGAACGAGATAATCCTAAAACTAAAAACTTTTGTTGTTTTGGAAACATATTTTTTCTCCTATTTATTAAAAAATCAAACACAGCGTTGCCATCGCTAACGTCAACGCAAAATAGCCGTATGAAATTTTACTTTCCGAATATCCGCTTTGTTGAAGATGATGATGAAAGGGCGACATTTTAAAAATCCTTTTTCCGCCCGTCGCTTTAAAATAAACGACTTGAGCAATCACCGACACGCCCGAAATAACGAACGCAATCCCCACGAGCGCAATATATAAAAACCCGCCTGAGAATACTCCTACGCAAGCAGCGAAACCGCCGAGCGACAACGAACCCGTATCCCCCATAAACACGCTTGCCGGCGACGAATTAAAAACGAGATACCCTACCAACGCGCCCGTAATGGCGATAGAAGTTATAGACAATCCAATTTCGCTCTCCGACAAAATAACGCCAAAAAACAGAAAGAACGGCGCGCATACTCCTGTCGCGAGTCCGTCCAACCCGTCCGTTAAATTCACGCAATTTACGGTTGCCAAAAAGACGAACACGGAAACGGGGATAATCCCCCAAGCTATATCAAATTCCGTTTTTAAAAAAGGCAAAGTTATTTTTGTTAATCCTGCTCGCCACGCGTAAACGGAAGCCAAAAACGCTACCAAGACTTGAAAGATTATTTTTTGCTTCGCCGTCAACCCTAAATTTTCTTTCCGTTTGAGCTTTAAAAAATCGTCCAACAACCCGACGAACATATATGCGAGCCCCACGACGAGCGTAACCAAAGTCGTTCGCGACAAATTCGGCAAAAACAAGAAAGTCGATATAACGCTCGCCAAGATAAAAGCAAGTCCGCCCATCGTCGGCGTTCCGCTCTTTTTTCGATGTTCTTTTACGTAAGATAAAACGTTTTGCCCTGCTCGCCATTTTTTTAATAAAGGAATGAGTAAAAAACAAAAAACCGACGATAAGACGAAGGAAACTACAATGCGTATCTTTTAACATTATTCGCTCGTTCTCCTTTAAACGCGACCAATTTATCGAATGACCGCAATATTCGTAATCGGTTGCAATCGACCATACTTTTTCGGCGTTCCACTTTTTTGCCGAAGTTTTATGTAAGGGTTTTAATCCTAAAACCGTCGTCGCATACGCAGAACGTGTCAATACTCCGTCCGCATTCAGTTTATCTGCGATCTTGCCACAGGATAAACCTTCGTTTGCTACGTAGTCGTAAATACGTCGAACGATTGACGCTGAATAATTATCAATAATCTCCGTACCGTTTTCGTCGTAACGATAGCCGTATTTGGGATAATAATTTAAATGCTTAGTTTGCGCGTAATGAATTCTCGCTTGTTTGCACTTTTTTAAAAACTCTTTTCGGTAATACTCGTCCAAAAAACCGCGGAACAAAATAGACGTATCTTCCTTGTACGATTGACTATCGTACTTATCGTTTAATGAAATAACCCTTATCCCGTGCGCAGGAAAAACGCATTCCAAATATTCGCCCACTTTACGTAAAGAACGCCCAAGTCTTGATAAATCTTTCAATAAAACGATATTGAATTTTTTTCTTTCCATATCCGTGAGCATTTTTTTCAAAGCCGGACGCTCAAAACTTGCACCGCTATATCCGTCGTCTATATAAATTTCATAAATTTGAAAACGTTGTTCTTGAGCAAACATTTTTAGCGTAAAAATTTGATTTTCAATACTTTTAGACGTATCTTGAACGCACGTTTTGTTTTCATCTTCTCTAGACAAACGAACGTAAATAGCAACCTTATCGCTCCGCATCTCCCACCGCCGTTAAAAATTCCATCGGTAATTTGTATCGAATGCGCAAGCTTATTTCTCTTGCTCGAGCACTACCTTTTATCCAATCGCTACCCACTTCTATTTTATCTATAATCTTTTGTAAGAAATCATATCTTGCCATAGCAAAAACGGGTAGTCTTCGCAAAGCCGTTGGTATATCCGCAACCGTATACTCGCTTGTCCGCTTAACAAAAGCGTAGTTTTGCAATTTTTGTATTTCTTCTTCTAACGTTTCTTTTTCCGTTTTATATTTACTGATTAGATTCTCAAAGGTTATATCCGTCAACAAACCTTCCGCGCGTTTTTCAATCAAAAATAAAATTTTTTTATCTACTTTTTCGGCGTTTTCTTTAGCTTTTTTCACAGCTCTTTGAATATCTACTAATTTATTTTCACTGCTTATACGTTCTCGAATATCGTATTGTCTTGTATCGATTCCAAATAGCAACGTATTTTTAATCAATTCCAACTCTCTCAATAACAACTCGTCCAAATATTTTTTTTGAATAGAATTGCCTTTAGAACAGTTTTTATTATTACAATAATATCTCCGCCCTTGACTTCCGTTTTTTGCGTTTTTTCTTTGCTCAAACCGTAAAGGTTTTCCGCAATTTTGACAAATTAGCAAGCCCTTATACTCGTTATCTTCGACGAATACCGACCCTGAGCGATTTTGATGAATTAAAGCGTTCGCTTGTTCCCAAACCTTTAAATCAACGAGGGGTTCGTATCGATTTTCAAAAACGTAGCACTCCTGATTTTTACGTCGTTTTTTGTTTTTAAAACTCACGCCTTTCGTCTGCGCCGTTTTATACCTGCCAAGATACGCGTCCTTTATAATAATATCTCTAACCATGCCCGTCGTCCAAGCCGTGCGCTTTTCTTTCGGCTCAGTTAAAACTTTCGTTTTGTTATAACCGTATTTAATTGCATTAAAAAAACGTGGAACGTAAACCCCTTGTCGACGAAGAAATTTTGCAACTCTTGACGTAGATCCGTATTCTATATATTTTTGATAAATTAACCGTACTACGTCGGCGGTAACGGGGTCGGGTACTCGTTCGTACCGTTCGTTATAGGCGTACCCAAAAATAGGGAATACGGTGTTTCTCGGTTCGCCCTTTTTCGCCTTACCGTCTAACGTAAACCTAATTTTCTTAGATATATCTTTCGCATACCATTCGTTGATAATGTTTTTTAGTGGCATAAAATCGCCACTATCTTCATCAATACTGTCGTAATTATCGTTGACCGCAATATATCTTACGTTATGCTGAGGAAAATATTCTTCTACGTAGTATCCGGCGTGAATATAATTTCGACCGAGACGGGACAAGTCTTTGGTGATTACCATATTGATTTTCCCCTTTTCGATATCCGTCAACATTCTATTAAAATCCGGACGATTGAAATTCGTGCCCGTATATCCGTCGTCCGCATAAATTTCCACTACTTCCCAGTTTCTTCGTTGGACGTATTCCACGAGTATTTCTTTTTGCTGAATGATAGATTGACTTTCCTCTCTTCCGTCCTCCTGCGACAATCTACAATACACCCCTACTTGATAAGCTTGCTCATTCTTCATTCGTCTTTTCTTCCTTTTCGTCTTGCTCTATAATCGATAGCAAGGTTTCTATCAAGGAAGAAATATTTTCCTGCTTGTCTTTCGTAATTTCTCTAATAACCGTGAACGTATTTTTTCCGTCCTTATATATCAATCGATTGTTTTCTTTTTCAAAAAGCTCCACGCAAAACTCCTTCGGCTCGTTTTAGAACAAAGTATTATCTAGCCCCGTATAGTATATCTTTTCATAAAAAGGTTTTAGAACTTATTGAGAGAATATCTCGCTTGATATAAATATTTTTTATTGCTTTATATTTTAATTTACTAAAAAGACCAACGGAAAATTCCCGTTAGCCTTTATATTAAAAAAATCAGACTCCGTTTGGAATCTGATAATTTTTTCATTTAAAAGTTTATACCGTTGCTCTTTTGTTTTATTAAAGCAAGAAATAAGGCATATCTTCGCCAAGCAAACAAGAAGAAAATCTATCCTTCTTTTTCTTCGCGCACGACTTTTTCGTCGTCTTTTTAGGCGCCGAATTTTTTTGCTCAATCGGCGCGATTAATTTTTCCGTTACTTCTTCCGCAGGCGCGGTAATTACGTAACTGTTTTGCATATCCGGAGCATCCGTTTTCACTTTAGAATATCCGTTGTTTTCCACTCTTTTAAGCGAGCTCTTTCCGATTGACATTGTCTATAATCTCCTTTGTTAATTGTATATATTCCATAGCGCTCCTGCTCGTCTTTTTAAAATCAACGACAGGACGGCTACTATCTTGTGCCCATTCCACCGTGCTATCAACGCGTATGTAGGTATCGAACAATTTAACGCCTTCAAGCGATTGTAACGTTTCAAACGTTTGCTTGAAATATTTTTTTCTTTCATCGGCTTTGGTGATTGCTATCCCCAAAATTTGCAACTTGGGATTAATTCTTTGAACTTGATTGCAAAATTCAAACATATTTGCCAAACCGAAAAGTCCCCAAGGGCTAGCTTCAACGGGAATGATTAAATAGTTTGACGCGCACATAATATTCATTACCCAACCGCCAAGCGTAGGGGGGGAATCTATCAATACGTAATCGTAATACCCAAGCGCGCAAATTTTTTCTAAGCACTTCGTAAGCACCAATTCTCTTTGCCATTTCGAAAATAAATCAAATTCAATTGAACTCATCAAAGACGACGACGGCACGATGTCCAATCCGTCTATGCCCGTATGGGTAATAAAATCAGAAAGGTCTTTTTCTTCTTTTACCGCCGTATGAATTGTCTTGCCGTTTTGGGCAAATTCCAACGCCTTTTCTTCATCAAAATAAGAAATGGTCAGGTTCATTTGCATATCGCCGTCAATCATCAGCACCTTATACCCTTCCAACGCCATCGCGCAACCAACGTTAGAACACGTAGTCGTTTTTCCGCTACCGCCTTTATTGTTTGCAAAAGCTATTACTTTCGTTTTACTCATCATCGTATTCCTTCGTACTTTTCTTTACAACAACCACGTATCCAAAGTCTTTTGAACGGAACTCACTTGTTTGGTTTGCGGTTTTTTCGTTTTCCTTACCGACTTTTTAGGTTGTTTCTCTTGCAAAAACGCAGCCAAGTCCGCAACCCCTTCACCCGTGATAGAACTGACGGGGAATATCTTTTTGCAACCGGCAAGTTGCAACCATCTTCTCACGCGTTCCACGTTTGCGTCCGGTTTATCTATCCCCGTAATTATACCGATAGTTTCACGGTTCACCATACTCGTTAAGCAAGGCGAAAAAATGGAATAAGGCTCGTTCGCCGACAGAACCAATCCCACGACGTCCGCTTCATACGCATACAACGCCAACGCGCCACTCGTTTCTCTCCGTTCCGTATATTCGCCGGGCGTATCGATTACCGTATCTAAATAATTAACGTACTGCGTTTTATAATATTTAATTTCTTCACCGCGCAAAGCCTGCGTTAAAGTAGTCTTTCCAGCAGCCACTCTGCCGAGCAACATTAATTTTTTCATTAGGTTTTCGTCAACTCGCAACAAGTGTAGCCAAGCTTATTGATGAAATATTCGCGAATTGCCATAAAAGCCGATTCAACGGACGAAACGCTACCCGTAATAATCAACGTTCCCGTAAATCTATCTACGAACCCGATTTCCGCGCCCGAAGACTTCATTGCAATATCCGCCGCAATCACCGCGCTTTCGTAAGGAATAACGGTCAATACCCCAATCGCGCTTTTCGAATAATCCGCTTGAGGGTCCAACCCAAGTTTGGTATATAACGTTTCGCCGGGATTTGCGATAATATGACAAAGGGTAATTTGTTTTCCTGGAACAAACTCTTGAATAATCGTCATTTTATCTTGTAATTGCATATTATTTTCTCCTATTTAGCCCCCAATTTGACATTTAAGACCACTTTCTTGCGCTACGCTTAAAAGATATTCCATCTTTTCTTGAGAAGGTGGCTCAACGCCTTTGAGAGCGTAATTTCTATTTAATCCTGCATATTTATCTTGCCCTAAGCGATGATAGGGCAACAAATGATGTTCTTCTACGTTAGGTAAGCTTACCGCAAATTTAGAAATTGCTTTAATCTCTTCTGCGGTATCGTTAAACCCGGGTATAACGGGAGTTCTTATCACTAATTCCACCCCGCTTTGCGCTATTTTTTTAGCGTTTTCCAAAATCAATTCGTTGGGAGCGTTAGTATATTCCTTATGCTTTGCCGAATCCATATGTTTGATGTCCAACAAATACAAATCTAAATACGGCAAAATTGATTTAATAACGTCAAACGAAGCGTTTGCCGTGGATTCCACTGCCGTATGTAACCCGTTTTCCTTACACGCACGGAGTAAATCACGCGCAAATTCAGGTTGAGCCAAAATCTCTCCGCCTGATAACGTAACCCCACCGCCACTTCTACGATAATACGGCATATCGGAAAGCAATTCCGGCAAAATTTCTTCCACCGTAACGTCTTTTCCTACGATTTTTTCCTTACCGTTTTCTTGCATCGTTTGGATTTCGTAGGATTGGGATTCAGGATTACAACACCATGCGCATCGCATATAACAACCTTTAAAAAAGACGATAGAGCGTATCCCCGGTCCATCGTGGATTGAGAAACGCTGTATATTAAAAATTCGTCCTTTCGTTTGATATATGCTCATATTTGCTTTTCCCTATTTTACTTAATTAGTCTTAAAAACCCTGCTCCGTACGGTTAATGATATCATTTTGCAAAGAACGAGAAAGCGTCGTAAACAATGCGCTATATCCTGCAACTCTTACTACGAGAGTTTTATATTTTTCAGGGTGTTTTTGCGCGTCGATTAGCGTTTCGCGCGTTACAACGTTAAATTGCATATGCATGCCTTTTTGGTCGAAATACGAACGAATAAGCGCTACGAATTTCGTTAAACCCGACATTCCCGAAAGCGCGGACGGATGGAATTTTTGGTTAAGCAACGTACCGTTACTTGCCACGCATTGTTCGAGTTTTGCAACGGAATTTGCCGTTGCCGTCGGGCCTTTCTTATCTCTACCCGACGCAGGACCGATACCGTCTGCAATCGGCGTATACGCCAATCTTCCGTCCGGAGTCGCGCCCGTTTGCGCGCCTAAAGGTACGTTTGCCGATACGGGATACAATCCGGCTTGGAATACACCGCCACGGGGATTTTTATATTTTTCTACTTCCTTGGTGTACGAATTTGCAACGTCGCGAGCAAACATATCCGCTTCGTAAATATCGTTACCGTATTTAGGGCAAGTTTCGTCTATCAAGCGTTTAATTTCTTGATATCTAGCTTTTTGCGATTCAGTTAACCCTCCGCCCTTTTTAATTTCTTGATAAACGTTACGAACGATTTCTTCGTTAATCGAAACGCCCACTTTAGCAAGACTAGCAACCACTTCACAAGTAAGTCGTCCCGCAGCCACGCCGTCAAATCCGTAGCCGAAATTCGCTTTTAACGCATCACGAAGCTCCGCTAAGGTAACTTTTTTCTCTTCAAATACAAGCTGTTTTACAGCCAAGAGCGCGTCGGTATTATTTGCAATACCAAAGCCTTGCGGACCAGTGAAGTTGTAGATTGCCCCACCTTCTTGCAAAGACTTTCCTCTACCGATACAATCCTCTACCATACAAGATTGGAAAGGCAAAGGACATCTCGTTGCATGCGCCGTATCAATAGCGTTATTTGCATTTACAAGCAATTTGATAAAAAAGCTTTGTTGCGCTTTATAAGCATCGTAAAATTCTTCAAACGTTTGCATATACGCAACGTCGCCCGTCATCGGACCTATTTGAACTCCTTTATCGACGCCATTCGAGAATACCAATTCAAGCGGACGACACATATTAAAAAATGCCGCGTCGTGCCAACCGTCCGTTTTACCGCCCTTTTGCGGTTCTACGCAACCAATAATACAGTAATCTCGCGCATCTTCCAACGAAAGACCTCTTGCCATAATCGAAGGAATAATAATTTCGTCGTTGTAATAAGCAGGTAAACCCGTACCCAATCTAGTCAACGCCGCAGCTTTTACCAACAACGAGTCGGGGGAGCCGTTCCATACGCGAATCGAGATAGATGGTTGCGGTAAAGGTACGTGCATAGACGCCTCTAAACACATATACGATAAATCGTTCGTTGCGTCTAAACCGTGTATATCCTGACCGCCAACAATTAAATTTTGGAACATACCGTACCCGGCAAAACCATCCGCGGATACGGCGTCGCGTACTTTATTGATATCGTTGAGTTTTACCCAAATACAATCAATCAACTCTTGCGCCTGTTCTACCGTAATCACTCCGTTTTCTATATCCTTTTTATAGAACGGATACATATATTGGTCAAAACGACCGGGCGAAATGGAATGTCCGCTAGATTCTACTTGCAATAATAATTGTACAAACCAAAAAGATTGACACGCTTCGTGGAAATCCCTTGCGCCATATTCAGGCACACGCGTACAATTTTTCGCAATTTTTTCTAATTCTTCTTTGCGTAAAGCGTCGTTTTCTTCTTTCGCCATCTCCATAGCAAGAGTTGCATAGCGTTTTGCATAACCAATAACCGCTTCACAGCTTTCTATAACTGCGTATAAGAAGTTTGTTCTACTAACGTATTCGGGGTCGCTAACGTCTAATTTTGACAAAGCCGATTTCGTTTCTTCGATAATACCGCGATAACCGATTTGTAACACTTTCTCGTAGTTGACGTTTACGTGCCCAATCCCGTTATAAAAATAATTACCGGGCGTAAAAATAGCGTGTTTCATAAAAGCGTCGTATGCTTCCGGCGCCATATTTGATTTCGCTAAATCGCTCGTAGTTTTTCCTTTCCAATAAGGGTAAACCGCTCTTAAATCGGCCTTTGTATCTTCGCTAATATAAAAAGGGTCTGCCGAGCGCGTAGCTACCGTTTCAAACTCTGCTTCCAACCATTCGTAAGAATATTCAGGAAAGACTTGACAACTTCTCGGCGCAACCGTTGCGCTACCGACAATCAATTCACCGTCACGAATAACGATGGGAATATTCTTTAAAATGTGCGCAAACGCAGCGCTACGGCGACGAATAATCGGTAAATCTTCCGTAGCTTGATAGCTTTCCGTTATTAAAACGCCACGAGCCGATTCAATTTCAGGCATCTTTGCGTATAAATCGTCTATTAATTTTTCAATCCTTGCACTCTTTTCTAGAACGAATTTAATAGTTTCCATAACCTACAACCTTTTTATTATATCTGATCCCAAAGTTCTTCGTGCGGCGCTGCTATAATTGAATAAGAAGAAAGCATACCCGACGTTTTTGCATAGTTTGCGCCCGCTTCTACAGCCGCCGTTACGTCGCCAACTTCACCCGTGAGCATAAATACACCCTTTCCGCCCATACCACGGGAAACGCGAAGGTCGAAAATCCCGACTTTTGCCGTCTTAACGGCAACGTCTGCCGCTTTAATTGCCGTAGCAGCTGAAAAGGTTTCTACCAAGCCCAACGAACCCGTTTTCTCCGAAGTTTGCGTGCCAAACAACGCGGATATTACCTGTTCGTCGATTCTACCCATAACCGACGAATCAATTACGTAATTTTCAAATTTTGCGCGAACGTGGTCAACCGCGGCTTGTACGTTCGAGATTGAACCCGTTAAAATAATTTCGTATTTCCCCGGACAAGCAGGATGCGCCGATACCATTTCTACACCCGCGCTTTTTAACGCCGCGTCCGTTGCTTCTACGCCTTTGGGAATACTTTTCAGTTCTATGACACCTACCGACTTAAACATTATAATTTACCTTATCTATTCTAATTTTATCGCCATTCTCTATCGTAACAACGCCCGCAATACTTGCATGTTGCGGTATAGACAACCCGTTTGCGCTATCCGCTATCAAATCGCCTCTATTCACCTTTGAGCCGTCCTTCACTATCGCCACGCTCGGCGCGCCGATATGTTGTCTTAAAGCAATTTCTGCTCGTTCAAAATCTAAATTCTCGCCTTTAAAAATAGGCAATTTGTCAAATCGAGCAACCCCTAAAACACTCGCCCAACGCTCGGAAGGAATCATACGATATTCGCGCTCCTCCGACACGGATACGTCGTCTTTTGCAATAAAGCGCATTCCGTTTTTCGCCAACAAAGTTTTGTATTCGGCAATCACCGCCCGCGGTGAAATGCCTTGACAACAAGCAAGAGTTTCACAAATCCCGCAACCACAACAAAGCGTAGCGGCAAGCACCATTTCAGGCATAACCTTTGCCGCGCCCTTTGCGGTACGAACCATTTTATGAGGCTCTAACGGATAGCCAAGCAATCCTCTTGGACACAAATCCGTACAGCGAGTACACTGACAACACGCCGTTTCAGCTCGCGCAATAGATTTTTTTCCGTCTAATAACTTACTTTCAACTGCCGCAGAAGTTTTAGGAAGAATCAACAACCCTTTAGTTGTCTTTGTTACAACTGCGACTTGCGGATTTATAATTTTTCCCATCGAAGGGCCACCGTCTAATACGACGTGGTCTTCGGGGATTGTAATCGAATTTTTTTCAAAAAGCTCGGCAATTGATATTCCTATCGGCACTCTCGTGACGATTGGATTGGTTATATTACCGCCAATTGTCAGCCATTTCATAGTAACCGGCGCAGAAAATTTAATCGCCGCCGCTATGTTATACAAAGTTTCTACGTTATATACAATAACGCCGGCCGTTATCGGCAAATTTCCAGGTCGAACGACTCTACCCGTTGCCTGATAAATTAAACTAATTTCATCGCCCATCGGATAAACGTTCGGCAATACTTTCAAAACTACTTTTTCAGCAAGCTTTGTTCCATCTACTAATCCTAATCGCTCAGCCGTATGTTCTTTCACACAAAGCAACGCGCCTGGAATCTCAGCTTGTTGCAAAACTTCTTGAATACCCGCAAGTACCATAGGCATTTCGCGAAGTAACAAAAAATAATCGGTATAGAGCAAAGGTTCGCATTCTGCGCCGTTCACGACAAGCAAATCCGCCCCTTGCGCCAATTTTGCGTAAGAGGGAAAACCTGCACCGCCTGCACCTACGATTCCTGCTTCTTTTAACTGCTCTTTAAATCCCATACCCATTTCCTGTTTTTGTTTATACTAAATATAAATTAGTCTACGATACCGACGATTACCGCATCACACGGCGCATTCGTATTATGTAACGCTAAGCGCGCGGAACTACCCGTAGTGATAAGCACGGTTTCGTTAATACCTGCCCCTACGCTATCCACTGCAATCAAATATTCTCCAGTTAAATTATTGTTTTTAATAAGCTCTACTTCCATAAATTTCGAGCCAATCAAAGATTCTTGTTTTCTCGTGGAAACAATATTTCCTCTTATAATACCTTTTAACACTTTTTTACTCCTTAACGATCTGCACTTTACAGCCGTTTCCGATTCCCGTAGCATTCGCATCATCTGTATCTACGTGCATTTCCAAACGGAAATCCGGATGGACACGAACTTGTACGTCATACCATCTAGTACGACGTGTTCCCGCCACGTCTACGATGACAAAATCCCCGTCTTTTACGTTGAATTTCATCGCGTCTGACGGCGACATATGAATATGTCTATTCGCAATTATACAACCTTCTGCTAAAGATACTACTCCTTTAGGACCGATAATTGTAATACCAGCCGAACCAGTCAAATTCCCCGATTCACGTACAGGAGGTTTTACTTTTAATACGTAAGAATCCGTCTTTGAAATTTCTACTTGAGACTTATTTCTCAACGGTCCTAATACGCGTACGTTTTCAATTGGACGCAAAGAAGGACCGATAATTGTCAGTAATTCTTTGCACGCGTATTGTCCAGGCTGTGATAAGTCTTTGAAAGGAGTTAATTCGTATCCTTCCCCAAACAGCGTTTCCAAATCAGCTTTATTAAGATGAATATGTCGATTAGATACCCCTACCGGTACGTCCTTGCCTACTGCAACCCCGTCCCCGTCTATATCTGCAAGAATTTTTTTGACTATTTCCGCAATTTGCGCGTTTGAAATTTCCATGTTCTATCCTTTTTAATTAATCGGTAATTCTACCGTTTTTTATTTTTTATTGAAAAACCTCCGTAATACCTAAACGCCGTTTAGGTATTACGGTTTTCCTGCCAATAATAAAATTATTTAATGCTGGGAAGAAGTTTTTCAACGTCTGCGTGAGGTCTAGGAATTACGTGCGTTGCGATTACTTCGCCAAGCGACGTTGCTGCTGCAGAACCTGCTTCTACTGCTGCCTTTACTGCGCCTACGTCACCTCTTACCATTACGCTTACCAAACCGCTACCGATCTTTTCGCTACCGATAAGTACTACGTTTGCTGCCTTTACCATTGCATCCGCTGCTTCGATTGCTGCTACAAGACCTCTCGTTTCTACCATGCCTAATGCTTCCATCATTGTTTTT
>SVHK01000042.1 GCA_015055865.1 Clostridiales bacterium
CCTTACGTTTTGTGCTATTAACCAATTAGCTTTCTTTTCTTAATATGAAAATTTTGCCTTTTGTACTCGTCTTTCATTAATGAAAAACAATTTTTTTTGCTATGCAGTTGTGAATCTTCTCTTTCCCCTAACAACAGTTAAGGTTGTGTAGCCACCCGAAAGCACCGCTCTCAAGCGACAGCTTAAATATAATATCACTTATAAAAAGTAAAGTCAAGCATTTTTTTTAAATATTTTAAACTTTTTTTTATTTTTTACTATTTTTTTGAAAATTATACTTTTCTTTTTTCTGCCATTTCTAATTAATCAAATTTTTTACACGCGTAATATATATTATTGCGTACGCGCGCACGCGCGTTAATAAAAAAACGCGGATTAACCGCGATTTTTTTAAATTTGCAAAACAAAATTTTTGCTTTTTAATTAATTTTTAACGACAACCGCCACAGGTTTTACAATTCCCCGAGCATTTTTTGCTTTGTTTACCCGTCGCGGAGAACATTTCGCCCGAATAATCCCGTTCGGTTTCGCCACCGCACGCAGGGCATACGACCGTTTCCGTATATGATTTTACGAGCTCGTCGAACCGTTTTCCACAATTTTTGCATTTGTATTGTAAAAGAGCCATTATTTTCTCCGTTTCTTCTTGATTTGTTTGGGCGTACGAATCTTAACTTTATCCGTCATTTTAACGAGTAAAATCGAGCAAAGCGCGGTCAATACTACGCAAACGCCGAGCACTATCCAAAACTCGTACGGACTCCCCGTTTCAACGTGCATACCGAACGGGAGCTTGACGTTCATACCCAAAAGCCCAGCGATTAAAGTCGGGATTGCGACCAAAATCGTGATAATTGTCAAACGCTTTACGACGTTGTTTACGTTGTTGGAAATAACCGAACTAAACGCGTCCATCGTCGTTTTTAAAATGTCGCGATAAATACTACACATTTCCCCCGCCTGACGAGATTCTATCATAATATCGTCCGCAAGGTCGCGATAATCTTCGCTTGCCTGCACCCCTTCCATTCTGGTAAGCCGACCGTAAACGGAGGCGTTCGCGCTGAGCGCAGTCGAGAAATAAACAAGTGAGTCTTGCAAAGTCAAGAGTTCGATAAGTTCTTGGTTACGCATTGATTTATGAAGTTCGGCTTGCAAACGCAAGGACTTTTTATCAATTTGTTTCAAGGACGACGAGAACCGTTTTACGTTTTCGAACATAAAGTGCAAGATGAACTCAACCGGTTTACGCGTTGAAACGGGCGTTCGGTTCAACCTTAACGCATTTAATACGGGGCTAGCTGAAAGCGAAACGCTCACGATGCACTTTGCGTTATAAATGATTGCGACGGGAATAGTCGTATACATACTACCGTCTTCCGTATCGACGAGCATAGGGCTGTCCACGATATACATCGTTGCGCCGTCGTCGGTATCCACACGCGCCGATTCTTCTTCATCGAGCGCCGCTTTGAGCATTTCTTCGGGAATACCCGTAAGCGCGCGAATATCGTCAACTTCATCGTCCGTCGGATTGACGAGCTCTATCCAGCAACCGTTTTCAAACGCGTCCGTTTCGTGAATGCGGACTCTTTCGTCCGTCTTAAAAAATTTAATCATAGCTTTTTACCGCCTTTTGCAAAAATTTCGTAAGTTTTGCGCGTAATTTTTGCTAATCAAGTCAAAGTAAAAGCAAAAAATAAAACGCGCAGGAACAACCGCCTGCGCGTTACTTTCTATTTAAAACGGCTTGACTTTCTCAAGACAAAGTCAACTTAACCCCTTAATAAAAAGGAGTTTTTGCCCGTTAAAAAAGCATTTTTTTGCGTAGCGGTCGGATATTGAGTTGTCAACCAACTTCGGTTTGGAACAGAATCCATAATACTCCTTTCCTTAAAATTATATTCAGCCCGAAAGCCACCTTTATTATAAACCCTTAAAAATTTTTTTGCAACCGTTTTACGGGGTTTTTTCAGATTTTTTTATCTTTTTCGAGCGATTACAACTACTATACTACCGCTTTGCCCGACAGGAACGCGTCAAATAGCCCTTTCACCGATACGCCCGTTTTTTCAAACGCCGTAATTAAGTCGGTAGGCGTCGCCATTTTGAATTTGCAGTCCTTGTAATAATTCTTTAGTCCGGCGTAAAATTTTTTATCCCCAATACTCTTTTGCAAAGCGTCCCACATTATCACGCCTTTATCGTAAGCCAAGCAACGGTATTCGTATTCGCTTGAATATTCGCTAAGCGGTCTGCTCATTTTCGTATTCGTTTGCCCAAAAACACTCCCGTAAACGGTAAAATACGAACGATATTCCGTCAAGCTCTCCCTAACCACGTCCGCTTTCGCCAACCCGTATTCGGGGCGAGCGTCGAAAAATAAACAAGCAGAATACTCGGCAAGGCTCTCGTCTTGCCACGATTCGTTAATTTGGTCGCTCCCAACGGTCGCGTACCACCATTGATGCGCCGTTTCGTGGACGAGTGAACGGGTCAACTCCGTTTCCCCTAACGCGCCCGAAACAAACGCCAACGACGGATATTCCATTCCTCCGTAACAAAGTCCCGTTTGCGCGACGGTATAGTTCGGATACGGATACGCGCCGAATTTCTCGCTAAAAAATTCAAAGCAAGCTTTTATCAGTCCCAAATGCGACGAAGCGGTATTATCGTCGTAATAAAAATACTTAATTGTCGTCCCGCCGACCGTAATTTCTTCTACGTCGTAATTTTTGGATATTACACACGCAAAATCCCGAGCGTTTTCTATCGTTAGCTCGTATTTTTTCTTACTCTCCAATTCTTTGGTGACGCTCGTTTTACCACAGGACGCCACCGTATAAGCGCTTGGCAACGTCAAATTGACGGTATAATCGGCAAAACCGCCCGAAAACGGGTCGCCGAGCGTGGAATACGGGGTTTGGATAAATTCGCCGTCCTTATATTCGCAAAGAACCGGAAACGCGTTCGCCAAATTGACCGTTTGTTTGGTTACGCCAAGCCGATGATTTATTTTCGCTAGTTCGGTTACGAATGAAATATCTATCGTTACCTTATCGCCAACGCCGAGCGGAGAACACAGTCTAACGCTTAAAATATTCTCGTCCACGCCGTCAATCGACCACGTTCTTGCGCCATTCACGCTCGTTATCGTGACGTCGCCGTAACTCTCGCCGTCGTAATACGCGGTTTGGCGGTAATTTTCACTCACGGGCGGATATAACGCGTTTTTTCTATATGCGTTCGGATAGAGATTAAAGTTCAGTTCGTTCAACTCCTTAGCCGTCGAATTGATATACTCCACTTTAAGCGCACCCGAAAAGGTATTTTCCTTTTCTCTATACTCAGCCGTCAATACGTACTTACAACTAGGTTTCGTCGTTTTCTTACAGCTTGAAACGCAAAAGCACGCCATTATTACAGAAAAACTTATCAAGACCGCAAGAAATTTTCTCATAAAAAAATAACCCCCTTTTATCGGCAGGTTATTTTATGAATTTTATTTACAGGTTATTCACTTTTAAATTAAATTTTTGTTCCACGTAGAACAATTATTTTTCTTCAAAGGTAAGATATAACGCGGGGTCGACGATTTTTCCGTCTTTTTTGACTTCGAAATGCAAATGCGCGCCGTCTTTATATTCGTTGCCGTTCGCTTCCGCAACCGTCGCTATCTCCGCGCCTTTTTCTACCGTCATGCCAGCACTTAATCCCTCGCTCGCCGTTACGAACCGATAAACGGTTTTTATGCCGTTACCGTGGTCAATCACGATTTCCGTACCCGAAAGCACGTCCGAAGTATATACGCTTTCCACCGTGCCGTCTTCTACGGCATATACTTTTTCGCCCACCGCCGCTACGAAATCATAGCCCTCGTGCTCGTAGTAATTATTGAGCGTTTGGTTATAGAAAAATCCAAATTCGTTGGACACTTCCGCGTTCAACACGGGCAATACGAACCCGTCGGGTTTCGTATCCACCGGTTTGTTTTGCGGTTCGTCGTCCGGTTTTTCTACGGGCGTATCGTTGGGTTTTTGGTTAAGAGATTCGTCCGGTTGTTCTATTGTAGGCGGATTATTCACCGAGTCGTCGTTATTTGAGTTAGATACGCTAACGCTCGTCGCAATCACCACGACCGCCAAAGCCACCGCTACGCAACCAAACGCGCTATACCAGTACAAACGCTTTTGTTTGCTTAATTTTTTTTCGTTTTGTTCTTTCATTTTTTTGCCTCCGAAATTTTGTTTTGTATGTAAATTGTTCCCACTTCATAAGGCTTTATACTTGATTTTTGGATTTTTCCGTTTTTCTTTTGTCAATACCCACCGAACACCACGGGCGAACCTAATACAATCTCTTTATCTTTAACGATAATATGCAAATTCACCGATTTGCCGTCTAAGACGACGGGAGATTTTAATTTCGGCGAATAACAATAATAGGAAACGGCGCCGTCCAAATTTTCCGTGAAAAGTACTTTTGCGTCGTAAAACGAAAGCAGTTCGTCTAAATTCGCTTCTTCCGTTTTTATTCTTGCGCTTTCGCCCGTTACGAATAACAAGTCGAGCGGAGTCGGATCGGTTACGATATTTGCCTGCGAAGAAAACGAATATAAATAATATTCCTTTTCTCGTTCAAACGGAAAAACGGAAAAAGATAAAAGGCAAACGGGGAGCAAAATAACGCCACAAACGAATAACGCGCAAATAAAACGCAAAAACGCCGTTAATTTATAAGCCACCATAAAAAATCTCTCCCGTTTTTTTACTACGAGAGAGATTATTGCCTTAAATTTTTGTTTTATACTTGATTTTGAAAAATTGTAGACTCCTTGTGCTTGGCGTTAGATACGAGCAACAACGTTCCGTTGTATCGAGTCTTTCTATCTTTCTTTTTCGGGTTGGTTGTTCGTACCCGTAACCGACCAAGCCCGTGCTTGGCGTTAGATACGAGCAGTTCAAGGAGCAACGAGTACGTTGCAGGGAGCGTACTTAGGCGTACGCGACCAAAACGCACGGAAGTTGCGACGAAGAAATGCGAAGTATATAACGTCAAGCGTTATAGCCGTGCTTGGCGTTAGATACGAGCAACAACGTCCCGTTGTATCGAGTCTTTCTATCTTTCCGCTACGCTTAAGTGTTGCTTTCTCGTCAACTAATTGAACTCGTGCTTGGCGTTAGATACGAGCAAGACAAGGCGTATTGAGTACGCCGACGGGAGTTTACTAAATCGTAAACGAGCTAGGCGCACGGAAATACAACGCAGTATTGCGACGTATATAACGTCAAGCGTCTAATTTTTCGCCACCCAATAAGTGTATATGCAAATGCGGTACAGTCTGACCGCCATTCACGCCTTGATTGATAATTACGCGGTAACCGTCTTGTAAACCGAGCTTTTCTTCCAAAGTCGGGATTGTTTTAAAGCAGTATTTAACGATTTCCAATTTTTCTTCATCCATTTCTGAAAGTAAGGCGAAATGCGTTTTCGGAATACAAAGATAATGCAACTTTGCTTGCGGTTGAATATCTTTAATAATTATTATTTTATCGTCTTCATAATATCTCGGCGAAGGAATATCCCCAGCGATAATTTTGCAAAAAATACAGTTTTCCATAAATTTTTACTCCTTATTTTATAACTATACTATAATATTATTCTGAATATTATTCTGCTCTTATTATTCTTCTCTTACAGCTAATACGCCGTCTTTAAAAAGCCTTTCAACGCGTACACGGGTAGGTTTTTTTTCAATTTTTCCTTCCACGTAAACGCGGATATAATTTTCCGAATACCCTTCCGTAAACCCGTCTATATAAAATTCCGGAACGACTTCGAGCGTTTGAGAAATAAACTTATTTAAATAGGCTTGTTTTTGCTCCGCACCCGCCTTTAAAATTCTATCCACTCTGTCCTTTTTAACGGACGCAGGAATTTCTTTATATTTTTTATAAGCGTTCGTGCCTTCTCGCGGAGAATACGGAAACGCGTGAATTTGCGAAAACCCTGCTTCTTTTACGATTGAAAGCGACCTCATAAAATCTTCTTCTGTTTCCGTTGGAAATCCCACGATAATATCCGTCGTAATCCCCGCGTCGGGAAAAACGTTATAAATCATTTGGCATTTTTCTAAATATTCTTCGCGCGTATAGTGCCTATTCATACTTTTCAAAACGGTATTCGACCCGCTTTGCAAGGATAAATGGAATTGCGGTGCAAAATTTTTCACGGACGAAGCGCACTCTAAAAACCTTTGCGTAATTAGACTTACTTCGATTGACCCTAACCGAATGCGCGTTGGCGCGTCTTTAACCGCAACGAGCAAATCAGCTAAATCGCGCCCCTTGACGTCTTTATACGCGGAAATATCAATCCCCGTCACAACCGTTTCCTGCGCCGTGCTTTGCATAATTTCCGCCACCGCGCTATCCATATCCCGTGAACGGTTACGCCCACGCAAATACGGAATAATGCAATAAGAACAAAACCGGTCGCACCCGTCTTGAATTTTAACGAAATTTCTCGTTTTTAAGCATTCCGGACGAAGCATTTCTTCATAGTTTCGACCACAATCCACGCCAGTAAACACACCACCGTATTCGTCCTTCAAACCCATTTCCGCGATTTGCAAAACCGAATTTTTATCTTTCGCGCCGAAAACTGCGTACACGCCCTTGTCAAAAAAGGATTTCGGCGTTTTTTCGCTCGCGCAACCGCATACGATAATTTTTGCGAACGGATTGCATTTTTGCATTTTCCCAACCGCTTGACGGCTCTTTCGCTCCGCTTCCGCCGTTACCGCGCAGGTGTTTAAGACGTATAAATCCGCAGGTTCGATTTCTCTTGAAACGGAATACCCAAGTTCTTCCAACCCACGAATAAGCGAACCGCTCTCCACGTCGTTTACCTTGCAACCGAGCGTAAACACGACTGCTCTCATACCTGCCCCCGTCATTTCACTTCTTCTCCAAGCTCGCCAAGAGAAAACATTACCACGGACGTCAACGCGAGCGCCGCCGTTTCCGCGCGCAATATCCGTTTCCCAAGCGTAACGGACGAAAAGCCCTTTTCGTTGGCAAGGTTTTCTTCTTCGCGCGTAAATCCGCCCTCACTACCCACTACGAGCGCGGTAGAACCGGAAAGGGCGGATATATTCGCTTGACTTCGCAAAGCGAACTCGCAAGCAAACAGTTTATTTTGATAATTTTCCAACCGTTCGAGCGCGTCTTTAAACGTTTTTACGTAAACGACGGTAGGCGCAACGGAACGCATACATTGTTTTGACGCTTCTTTAGACACTTTATTGAGTCGTTCAAGTTTATTCTCGTTCATAAACGCCGACGAATATTCGGAAGAAAACGCGATTAATTCGCTCACGCCAAGCTCCACTGCTTTTTGTACGATAAACTCGTTTTTGTCGGCGTTCTTTAAATAGCCAAACGCCAAGGCGACTTTTGTTTTAGGCTCTTTATCGCCTTGCTTTTCGCCGATGATATTGACGGTCATAAACCGTTTTTCCTGCGTAGCTATCACGCCCGTGTATTCCTTACCGCTATTATCGAGCAACACGATTTCGTCGCCAACGCCCAATCTCAAGACGTTTTTCGCGTGTTCAAATTCTTCGCCCGAAAGCGTAGCGGTCGCGCCGATTTCGTCTACGAAAAATCTTTTTAATCCAGCCATACCTACTCCTAAACCCCGTTAATCGTGCTTTAAAACCAAAGCAAACCACTCGCCCTTGCGAACTTCTTTAATAATTTTCATTCCAACCGCCCGATAAGCGTCTTTAACCATCTGCAAACGGCTCTCGATAATACCGCTTAAAATCAACACGCCGTCCGCCTTTAAATTTTTTGGAATAGA
>SVHK01000010.1 GCA_015055865.1 Clostridiales bacterium
ACCGCTACCGATCTTTTCGCTACCGATAAGTACTACGTTTGCTGCCTTTACCATTGCATCCGCTGCTTCGATTGCTGCTACAAGACCTCTCGTTTCTACCATGCCTAATGCTTCCATCATTGTTTTTGTTCTCCTTAAATTTTTTTATTTTTTTATTTTTTATCTTAATTTATCTTTCCCGAGCGCATTCAAATGGGCAAACCATTCAATTTCTTCGCTCTGTCTTGCTATTACTTTATGCGTAATATACAATTCTCTTTTTTCGGCTTCTTCTTTGCCCGCTTGTACCGCCGCTTCTACCGCTGCGGCATCCCCTTCAACTTTAACAGCCATTACAAGAGGTACGCGAGCCGAATCCCCAGCCGCCGGTTTGTTTTTATCGATTGCTATCACCTTAACGTCTGCCGCTTTTGCCATTTTATCCGCGACGACGATTGCCGTAGCAAAACCGAATACTTCTATCATACCAAGAGCCATAGCTTTTTACCTCTTTATTCTGCTACGTAACAAATCTTAATACCCTTTTGCGATACGTTTACTTCCATCGCTTCATTGAGCTTATCAAGCGGGAAGCTATGCGTAATCAAATCTTTAATGGGAATGTTCATTTCACGAGCTTGACGAAGGAACGCTACCGTCGTGGGATAATCGTCCGCGCTATAATCCCAAGAACCTACCAAATTGATTTCCTTGTTACACATTGCAAAATGGGGATTTACGTTGTATTCACCGTTGTTTACGAAGAAGCCCATTTCGCAAAGTCCACCGCCACGACGGATATATTCGTAAATATCCTTCGCCGCCGCAGGCGCGCCCGTGCATTGGAACGCAAAATCCGCGCCCACACCGTTGGCAACGCTCTTTACGAGATTTACTCTTTCTTCAAGCGTCGTCACTTCACGGAAGTTAATGACCGTCTTTGCGCCAAGCTTTTTCGCCATTTCTAAACGCATAGGCGTACCGTCGATTGCAATAATATGATTGACGCCTGCCGCTCTTAATACGCTAATCATAACCAACCCTACGGGGCCTAAGCCTTGCACTAATACTTTGGAATTGAAATTGATAAGACCCGTCGTATTTGCTCTCTTCAACGCGTGTACGCATACGCAAGCGAGTTCAAGCAACATTCTTTCCTTCAAATCCAAATCGTTTACGACGAAATACGTCGTACCTTTGCCTCTAATTAAAAGGTGGCTAGCAAACCAACCCGTAAGCGGTTGCGCGTCGCTATGCGGAATCAACCCGAATACCCCTTGCTTGTCGCAAAGATTGGTGTTCGCAGGATGATTGCGACAAACGTGACACTCGCCACAGCTGATAACGCTCGTTACGATTTTATCGCCTACTTTAATCGGCTTTCCGGCAGTATCGGTCTTTACGTTTTTACCAAGCGCAATAACTTCGCCCGTTCCTTCGTGACCAAGCGTCACGGGAATAAGTCCAAACGGATCGCCTTTCCATTCGTGCACGTCCGTACCGCAAACGCCACAACCTTCAACCTTTACCAAAATATCGTTATCTTGTAATTCGGGAATGGGATATTCTTTTACTTCGATATGTTTAGGGGAAGTAAGCATACCAACTTTCGCCGTCTTGGGAATCTTGCCCGAGCAAGAATTACTTGACCCGCTCATTTCTCCAAGAATTTTACGAACGATACTTTCTACTTGAGAGGAAGTAATATCCATTGTTTATTTCTCCTTTATTTCTTATATAATTCTAAAATTATCTACCATTACGCAACGACGGTATCTCGTAAAGCTACGAGCGCTCGTCAAGCCTTCGCCGGTCGGACCAGCAATCGTGAAAGTCGTGTGACCTTCACCACCGAAACCGATACCTGCGTAAGAAGGTGCGTTTTTAACGAAAATCGTCGTTTCTACCGCACGAGCAAATCTCGTTAAATGGTCGATATTCTTAGAATGCATATGCGCCGTATGACGACAACCGTGTTCCGCTTTGACAGCTAAGTCAATCGCTTCGTCTATGTCTTTTACGCGCACTATCGGCAAAATAGGCATCATCAATTCGTGTTGTACGAACGGATGGTCAAAATTCGTTTCACAAATGATACAACGAATATCCGAACCCACTTTTACCCCGATTTTTTCGAGTAATACCGCAGCGTCTCTACCTACACAGTCACGGCTAACCGTCTTTTTCACGATACCCGTTTTAGGATTTTTAACGTCCACAAGCACAATCTTAGCTAAAGCTTCTGCTTGCGAAGCCGTAATTTTATACGCGCCGTTTTCTTGCATACCGTCGATTAATTCATCGGCAATATTTTTAAAGGCAAAAACTTCTTTTTCTGCGATACAAGGCAAATTGTTATCAAACGAACAACCGTCAATAATATCCTTTGCCGCTTTCTTAATATCAGCCGTATCGTCGACTATAACGGGAGGATTACCTGCGCCTGCCCCGATTGCTTTTTTACCGCTAGAAAGCACGCTCTTTACTACGCCCGGACCGCCCGTACATACCAACAAACGAATATTCGCGTGCTTGTACATAATTTGCGCCGTTTCCAACGTAGGTTTTACAACGGACGCAACGAGCACTTTAGGTCCGCCTGCCATCGCGCTAGCGCGATTGACAAGGTCTATTGCGTAATTGGAAGTTGCAATAGCGTTCGGATGTGGATTGAATACCACCCCGTTGCCCGCAGCAATCATACCGATACTGTTACAAATAACCGTTTCCGAAGGGTTGGTGCTAGGCGTGATACTTCCCACTACTCCAAACGGAGCCATTTCAGTCAACGTAAGACCGAAATCCCCCGTTTTAGCTTGAGAAACGATATCAGCCGTACCGGGCGTTTTATCCGCGACGAGAATATGCTTTGCCGTTTTGTGCGCAACGCGACCCATTTTCGTTTCGCTTACGCCAAGCTCCGCCATAATAGGAGCTTCTTTGCGACACAAATCACGAATGGCAGAGATAATCTTTTCACGTTCTACCAACGACATTGCGCGCACCGCTTTATAGCCAGCCGTAGCCGCAGTAATCGCGTCGTTCATATCTTCGTATATCCCGATGAGCTTACGCCCTCCGTATTGCTTGGAATCCCATGCGGTAGAAGTATTTCCTACTTCGGTCTTCAAATTTTTAATTACCGAAGCGACTACTTCTTCTATTTGGGCTTCCGTCCAATTTATCGCCATATTCTTTTCTCCTATTTAAACTTGCGCTTATTTACCGAGCGCTGCAAGCACTTTCTTCGTGATTGCTTCTACGAGTTCTTCTTTACTGCAATTACAGCTAGTTGCAGGTTCGTCGCATTCAATACCAGGGTGACGACCAGGCAAATTCATCTTCTTTCTAAGATCCATCAATTTTTCAAGTTGCGAGCAAGAAATTTCGTGTACAGCGCCAAGGTCCATTGCGTTTTTGCAAATAATTGCGTTGAATTCAACTTCTTCCATCAAGAAGAACGCCTTCTTCAAATCGCAACCTACCGTCAACGCACCGTGGTTTCTAAGCAAGAATGCATCGTGGTTTTGAAGATACGGGTCAAGCGAATCGGGAATTTCCATCGTCGAAGGCGTACCGTAATCACAGGTAGGCACAGCGCCAAGCGTAAGTACTGCTTCAGGCAAAATGTATTGGTCAAGGTCGATATCAGCAACCGTGAACGCCGTTGCAATGGGAGGATGTGCGTGTACAACCGCCGTTACGTCGGGACGTTCTCTATACACTCTCATGTGCATTTTGATTTCGGACGAAGGATTTAATTTTCCTTCAAGCTTCTTACCGTCTTTGTCCACTTTAATGATCATATCGGGGGTAAGGTCGCCTTTCGATACGCCCGTGGGGGTACAATAAAATTCGTTGTCGCTGATTTTTACGGAGATGTTTCCGTCGTTTGCCGCAACAAAACCTTTCAACCAGAGCTTATGCCCTACTTCGCAAATTTCCTTTTTGATTTCAAAGGGAGATTTCATAATTTTTTTCCTTTCCTTTATATTATTTTTTTATTTTGTTTTTATTTAATTAAGTTTATTTTGCCAAGTTTTGCGTATCGTACGCAATCATATATTCTTCGTTGGTAGGGATAACGAACGTTTTTACTTTCGCATCGCTTGCGCTAATATCCGCTATCTCGCCACGAGGACAGGTTGCATTGATTTTCTCGTCGATTTCAATTCCTAAATAGCTCATATCTTTACAGATAGCTTCGCGAAGTTCTCTATCGTTTTCACCAATCCCTGCCGTAAACACTACCGCGTCTACTCCGTTCATTTCCGCAACGTACGAACCGATGATTTTCTTTACGTTATGAACCAATATCTTTATCGCAAGTTGCGCGCGTTGATTTCCTTCGTTTGCCGCATCTACTATGTCCCGACAGTCGCTCGATACACCGGAAACACCTAAAAGCCCCGATTTATTATTGAGCAATTTTTCCGTTTCTTCTGCCGTCAACTTTTCCGTTTTCATAATAAACGTAGGAACGGTGGGGTCTAACGCACCGCTACGAGTACCCATAGGTACGCCGTCTTGAGGAGTAAAGCCCATCGACGTATCAACCGCTTTTCCGTTCACGGTTGCCGTAATGGAAGAGCCGTTGCCCAAATGGCAAGTGATGATTTTTACGTCTTTCTTTCCCATCAATTCCATCGCTTTATTGGCAACGTAACGGTGAGAAGTACCGTGGAAACCGTATCTTCTAATTTTATATTTTTCATACAACTCGTAAGGAATGGGATAGATATACGCGTAATCTTCCATTTCCGAGTAGTAAGAAGTATCGAATACCCCTACGTGTTTTACGTTCGGTAATACTTCTTTACACGCTCTTAAACCGCTAATTGCGGGAGGACCGTGCAAAGGATTAAGTCCTACTATACTTTCTAAATATTCTAACTCTTCATCACCAAGTACCGTAGATTGACGGAGTTTTTCACCACCGTGCGCAAAACGATGTCCTACGCCGAGAATTTCGTCTACGCTATCAATAACCCCGTAAGTTTTATCCGTGAGCATTTTTAATACGTACAAAATTGCCGTTTGATGGTCGGGGAACGAAGATTCAGCTTTAAAATCGCTTTGACCGGGACGTTTATGAGTAATTATACCGTCAATGCCGATTCTTTCGCAATTCCCTTTCGCCAAAACAGTTCCTTGTGGCATATCAAACAATTGATATTTTAACGAAGAGCTTCCTGCATTTACTACTAATATTTTCATCTCTTTATACTCTCTCTGCAAAGACTTCTTTTTCAAATTTTTCTACTTCGCCAAACCAATCTTCACTAAGACCTTGACGGCGAAGGTATTCATCCCAAACGTCGCCGATAGGCATAAATTTGAATTTTTCGTTCAAATACATAATCTTAGAGAAATTGTTTTCGTCTTGTAATTGTTTCAATTCGGCATACGGTTGCAACATAGCGTTCAACAATGCTTTTTGCATAGAGCGTACGCCCGTTACCCAAGCGCAAAGACGGTTGATAGACGCGTCGAAGTAATCCAAACCGATTAAAACTTTTTCGTCCGCTTCGTTACGGATAATTTCTTTAGACAATTCTTTAAGTTCGTCGTCTACGATAAGTACGTGGTCGCTATCCCATCTTACAGGACGAGAAACGTGCAAAGCAATTTTATCGTAGAACGCAAGCAACGCGGGAATCTTGTCCGATACTACTTCGGTGGGATGATAGTGACCGGTATCTAACAAACAGCAAATATTGTTCTTTGCCGCATAGTTTTGATAAAATTCGTTACTACCTACCGTATAGCTTTCGATACCAATCCCGAATACTTTACTTTCAACCGCAGGAATTACCCATTCCTTATCGTAATCTTCCAAAATTTCATCTAAGGATTTTTTCAATCTCAATCTAGGCGACAAGCGGTCCGCGGGAATATCCTTGTAACCGTCGGGAATCCAAATATTTACCAAGCAAGGACTATTCATAGCCTTACCGATTTCCGCTGCAATCTTTAAAGACGCTTTACCGTGTCTAACCCAGAATTGACGAGTTTCTTCGTCGGGGGAAGAAAGAGAAAGACCGTCTTTCATCTTAGGGTGCGCAAAGAACGTCGGGTTGAAATCTACACCGTCCAAGCCGTTTTCTTTCGCCCATTCCACCCAAGGTTCAAAATACTTATAGGTGTACGCATCGCGATCAACCTTTCCCTTATCCGCGCCAAGAAGTGCGTAGCAAGCGTGAACGTTGATACGCTTTTTACCCGGCATCAATGCAAACGCTCTTTTTGCATCTTCAAATAATTCTTCGGGGGTTCTCGCTCTACCGGGATAGTTACCCGTCGTTTGAATACCACCTGAAAGCGAATCGCTACCGTCGAAACCAATAACGTCGTCGCCTTGCCAACAATGTACGCTAACGGGGATTTTGCTCAATCTTTCAAGAGCAGCATCCGTATCGATACCGTACGCAGCATACATCTTTTTTGCTTCTTCGTATCTAGACATAACTCTTCTCCTTATAAAATTACTTCGTTTATATCGAATGATTTTTTAATAATTTCTCTACCTGCTTGTACGTTCGCAATTTTTCCAAAGCCTACCATTTGCATCATTAAATTACCGATTGCCGTACCCTCAGCCGGACCTGCAATAACTTGCTTACCCGTATATTTTGCGGTCAACTCGTTCAAGAACGCATTTTTACTACCGCCACCAATAATATTCAAGGTATTGTACGTTACCCCTGCAACGTCTTCCAACGCTTTCAAGGACAACGCGTAATATTTAGCAAGATTGTTATAAATTACGTACGCCGTTTCGCCTACCGTCAAATTTTTGCCGATTGCCGAATGGATTTCAGCCGTCATATTTTGCGGTGCTAAGAAACGTTGGTCGTTTACGTTTAATTCGTAGTCAACGGGGTTTTCTTTCGCTAAATTTACAAGCTCCGCAAAGCTATATTTATCTTCAAGCTCGTGACGAACTTGTTGAATCATCCAAAGCCCCATAATATTGATTTGTAAACGGAACGTACCGTTTACGCTACCTTCGTTGGAATAACCCGCTTCTCTCGCTTCCGCCGTCGTGTGCGCGTAGTTTTGTTCAACGCCCAACAAAGACCACGTACCGCTAGAGATATACGGAGTTTGTCCGTCCAAAGGCGCCGCTAAAACCGCGCTCGCCGTATCGTGCGTCGCAGGTAAAACTACCGTAGCTTTATAACCTACGAATTCCGCTACTTCATCGGAGAACTCTCCAACGATACTGCCCGGTTGCGTCAACGGCCCAAACAATTCTTTTTTAAAGCCGAGCGTTTCAATAATTTCTTCATCCCATTGATGCGTTTTTGCGTTTACCAAGCCCGTCGTAGTCGCGTTGGTATATTCTTGTCTTTTTACACCCGTCAAACGGAAATGAAAATAATCGGGGAGCATCAACATAGACTTTGCTTTGTTCATTCTTCCGCTCAGCTTATCGTCTAATAATTGATAAATAGTGTTGAACGAAGCAAATTGAATCCCTGTTTTTTCATACAAATTCGCAAACGGAATTTTATTATGTACTTGCGGAATAGTCGTTTCCGTTCTTGCGTCACGATAACAATAAATACCGCCAATAGCCTTATCGTTTTCGTCCAACAATGCGTAATCTACGCCCCACGTATCAATACCGACGGAAACGGGTACTTTATCCAATTCTTTTGCTTTTTTCAAGCCGTTCAAGATTTCTTGGAACAAACGTTCCGCCGTCCACATCAAATGCGGTTTACCGTCGTAACCTTCGCGCGTTTCAGGACCGTTCTCAAAACGATAAATTTCTTCCGTAATCATTTTGCCGTTTTCTAAATGCGCAACGATATGTCTACCCGACGACGCACCTATATCTATTGCAAGATAATATTCAACCATACTACACCATAATATTATTTTTTGTTTTTATTATATCATATATAATTTTTTTTTGCAATATATATTCGAAAGATTGACAAAAAAACTTTTTTGTACTATAATATGAACACAAATGAACAAAAACGCGCAAGCAAGGAAAAAAACTTTTATTTCTAAAGGAGAAAAAAAATATGGCGCTTACAGAACGTCAAAAAGACATATTACAATCTTTAAAAACTTATAAGAAATTAAGCGTTAAAGCGCTTGCGGACAACCTATTCGTTAGTGAAGCGACGATTCGTCGAGACCTTTCCGAAATGCAAAATATGGGTTTAATCGAACGTAGTCACGGGGGAGCTATTTTACCCGAAAACGCCGAAGAAGTATCTATCTTTTTGCGAATGGAAAGAAACGCAAGTGAAAAGGAACGCGTTGCAACGAAAGCGATTTTTCATATTCCCCCTTTCAAATCGGTATTTATAGACAGTTCTTCTACCGCGCTCGCTTTGGCAGAAAGAATTGATTTAAGCCATAAAACTGTTGTAACCAACAATTTGCAAACCGCTATCCAGCTCTCAAAAAAGAAGAACGTCAATTTAATCCTGCTGGGCGGAAACGTAAATTTTAACACCAACTCCGCAACGGGCACTTGGACGGCAAGATTATTAGAAGATTTTTCCTTCGATTTAATGCTCTCGTCCTGTGCAGCCGTAAGAAACAGCGCGGTTTTTGAAACGTCCTTAGGTCAAAAAGAAATTAAAAAAGTCGCTTTCGAGCGTTGTCAAAAGCGAATCCTTTTGGTTGACCATACCAAATACGGCGCGTACGGAACTTATCGGCTTGCGAATCTTAGTCAATACGATTTCGTAGTCACCGATTTCACCCCACCCGACGCAGACAATAGCGATATTCATTATATTTATTAACTGAAATTTTTCATCACGATTTTTGGTTTTTGACAGCTATTCACTTGTTTTCCTTAAGAAAATATATTATAATAGTCGTAATAGATTCAATTGAGGTTTTCCATGATTCAAGATTTACACGCGCATACTTACTATTCATTTGATTGTAACGACAAACCCGAACGGGTGATTGAAACGGCTATCCTAAACGGCGTTACTATGTTAGGGATTTCCGACCACAATCACGGCGTAGGTTTAGCGCGTAAACAAGCCTGCTATAATCAAGGGACTCGTTTGGACACCGATTACGACCAAGCGTTATTGCGATATTTCGACCATATGTGTTTATTAAAAGATAAATACGCAAAGAAAATCAAAATTTTATGCGGTATTGAAATCGCCACGCGTATCGGTAAAGATAATTACGCGTTACCTACCAACGCCGACGTTTCATTTTTTGATTATTGTTTAGTGGAAGGCTTGGACAAACCTGAAATCTCTATTGCAAAAGGCGATATTTTTTCCTTTGCAAGACGTTGCGGTTGCCGTACGGGAATTGCGCACACCGATTTATTTGCTTTTTTGGAAAAACAAGGGCAAGACCCCTATCTCTATTTCAGAAAAATGGCAGAACAAGGTATTTTTTGGGAATTGAACGTCAATTTGGATAGTTCTCACGAATTTAAAACGCATAATTACGTAACCGAATTTTTCAAAAACAAAAAACAACAAGAAATCGTTAAAAAATCCGGCGTGAAATTGTCCGTAGGATTTGACAATCACAATATCCACGAGTATAAAGTAAGTCGCGTCCAAACGGCGTGCAAACTTCTCAAAGATATGGGCATTCATTTAATTTTTGAAAATATTTAAAACATCGATAAAAATTTATCCGCTACGCATTTGATTGCGTAGCGGATTTTTCTTACATAATTATATATTATATATATTATATATTAATTTACGCAATATATTAGTTTGCGCAAGCAAGTGGAAAGACACCCGTTTTACCGCCGACTTTATAACCTTCAATATACGCCTTTTTTCCGCTACCGTCCTTGACCACCCCTTCCAGCATCGTAGCCAAACGCTTGGAAGTTTCTTCGCTAACCGTTCTATTTTTTAATACGGGCTGATAATTCTCTTTGACGTATCCGTCGTTCGCGTATATTTTTTTTACGAGTCGGGGTTGATAATAATATCCTCCGTTAATCGTCGACGCCGTGGCTAACGCTAATTGTAATCCCGTAACCGCTACCGTTTGACCAAACCCAATACGCGCCAAATCGCAATTCCGAACAGCCGATTCGGGCATCAAAAGTCCGTAGGCTTCGCCGTTAAAATCTATTCCTGAACGTTTACCCAAGCCGAACGCCGAAAGATAATCGTAAAAAGTTTCCTTTCCAATGGAAAGCGCAATATCGGTAAAACAAGGATTGCAACTGTTATTCAAGGCGTCCGACAAAGTTTGATTTGCATGTCTTCCGTTCGCGTGGTTATTCCAACATTTTACCGTCGTACCGTCCACCGCACGCGTTCTGGAACTTGAAAAGACGTGATTTATCGAATACGCTTTGGAATTTCCTTTTAAATTTTCTTCAATATTAATCGCCGCCGTCAAAACTTTAAAAGTCGAACCGGGTTCGTAAACGTCGGAAATAATCTTATTTCGCGACAATTTATTCAGCGTATTAATATCGTCGCGCGGAATTTCGTTCAAATCGTAAGAAGGATAATTTGCCATCGCTAAAATCTCAAAAGTATTGGGGTCTAACACGATACATTCCGCTCCCGTTGGATTATATTCTTTCGCCACCTTTTGCAAGGAAGATTCTACGATAGACTGAATCCCGTAATCAATTGTCAACGAAATATTATAACCGTCTTCGGCTGGAAGATACGCTGCTACCGCGCCGTCCAAATCAATCCCAACCAAATCCGTTTCGTATAACAATTCCCCGCGTTTCCCTTTCAAAACTTCGTCGTAGTATTTTTCAATGCCCGTTACCCCTGCGTTATCCGACGATGTAAAGCCTAACACTTGGCAAAGGCTTGAACCGCGCGGATAAGAGCGCAAATTATCGCGCGAATAATATACGCCGTCTAACGATAATTGGGTAAGACTTGAAATCGCATCTTTTTCTATTCGCTTAGCAACGGTAACCTCCGACGCTTTCACAGTCGTCAATTTTTCATAAAGCGTATCTTCGTTACAGCCGAGCGTTTGCGCGAGCAGTTTCGCGGTTTTTTCTTTTTCCTTTACGGCGTTTGAACGCGCAAAAACCGTATAAGCCGTATTATTTTCTACGAGCACCGTTCCGTTTCTATCGGTAATAACGCCACGCGCCGGAACGATAGGCAACTCTCTCGTCCATTGATCGAGCGCTTTATAGACGAGCCAATCCCGCCAAATTATTTGAACGTAAAAATATCTACCGATAATAAACAAAAAAAGAAAGGTTATTGCCATAAGCACGGCAAATAACCTCTTTCGTAAAATTGATATTGAAAAATTGTTGCGAACGTTTTTGATTTTAGCACCTCCGTCACCGGATTTGCTACGCTTTAATCTGCTTTTACCATACCGAATTGTTTAGCAAATTCTTCAATCGTTTCATCGGAAGTTGCGTCTTCGATTTGGTTTTTCAATTTCACACTTCTTTGGATAAGCGTTCTTTGTTGCTTTTCAAGTTCCGCAAGTTTCGTCGCTTTCTCGTTGATAATTTGCGTATTAATACAAATCATCGTAAGCATCGTAACGATTACCGCGCAAAATACCGCAGCTACCGCTTTAGCGAAAGCGCTTAACCCAAAAACGGGTTCTTGCGCAACCGATTCAACTTCGACTGTTTTCGTTTCTACTTGAGAGATAGGCGCAACGGGCGTATTGTTACGAATCGCGCGGTCAAGCGTGTCCGTCGTAAATAAAGACGACGAAACGCGTTCGTGCGAATATTGCGGAGTTTCCACTTCTCTTTCAACGGGGCGTTCGGGCGCAATCACAGATGCGCGCGGTTGCTCTTCGAAATCAAACGTAGCAATTTGACGCTCTACGGCATCTTTCAAAAGACGATAATTTTCACTTATTTGCGCATTGTGTAATTCCGCCGCTCTGTCGGGCGCGGTGGGAACGTTCATCTTTTGCTCATTTAAAAGCGTAGCCATTTCCTACTCTCCTTATCTTATTAAACAATTCGCTCCGCTATTCTTAGTTTTGCGCATTTACTACGCGAATTGTTTGAAAGTTCTTCTTTACTCGCCGTAATCGGCTTATGGTTTATCGTTTTTATCTCCGGTTTTTTACCGCAAACGCAAACGGGAAAATTCGAAGGACATTCACACGGACGTTCCAATTTTCTAAACGCCTCTTTTACAATTCTATCTTCCAAAGATTGGAATGTCAAAATTGCAATTCTTCCGCCTTTTTTCAATCGCCTAGTCAACGACGTAACGAGTTCGCTTAACCCGTCGAGCTCTTTATTGACTTCGATACGGAGCGCTTGAAAACTTTTCCGCTCACAAGGCGCGCCAAACCGAAATTTCGCAGGAATACTCGCTCGGATAATTTCCGAAAATTCCCCCGACGTCTTTAAAGGCTTGTCCTGTCTGAATTTTATTATATTGCGCGCAATTTGACGCGCAAACGGTTCTTCACCGTAATCTTTTAAAATTTTAGTTAATTTTTCTTCGCTATATGTATTTAGGATAAATTCCGCCGTTAATGGAGAACTTTGATCCATTCTCATATCGAGGGGAGCGTTTGACGCTCTGTACGAAAATCCGCGCTCCTCGTCGTCAATCTGATGGGAGGATATTCCGAAGTCGAGTAACGCTCCATCAATTTTTCCGATTTTTGCTTCTTCGAATACCTGCTCGAAATTCTTATAATTTGATTTATAAATACTAAACCTACCATTGAATTCACCTAACCTTTTATTTGCCGCGACTATTGCTTCATCGTCCAAGTCGGTCGCAATCAACTTGCCGTTATTCTTCGTCCGCTTTAAAATCTCGTAAGAATGTCCGCCACCGCCGACCGTTCCGTCAAACCAGATTCCGCCGTCGTATAATTTCAATGCGTCCATACACTCATCGAGCATTACGGGCTTATGAGAAAATTCCAACATTGTTAAATACCCAACGATTTGAATTCCTTATCGTAATCAAGCCCTTCGGTATAAGCGTTGTAATTCTCATCCGACCATATCTCTAAACGCTTACCACGTCCAACGGTTACGATATCTTTCTTTATTCCGGCAATCGCTTTCAACTTAGACGGCAACACCACTCTGCCTTGCGCGTCCTCTTCCGCCGGAAAGATGTTACTGAAAAAGAGCAACGACGCAGGATTAGATTCGCCTAATCTCTCGTCCGAAAGCTCTTCAATCAACTCGTCGAGAACGTCGTCGGGAAAAACGTAAATACATTTGTTCAGCCCTCGAGCAAAACTGTACGTCTTTTCCCCCGCCTCTCCGGTCAATCCTTTTTTAAATTTTGCAGGAATACGCAACCGATTTTTATCGTCAAGTTGATGTTCGTACGTCCCACGAAATAAATTCGCCATCGGTGGTATTCCTCCTTTTTAGTGATATGACTCTATTATATAACCATTTTTAACCACTGTCAAGTGTTTTTCGCAAAATTTTTTAAATTTTTTATAAAAAATTGTTTTTTTTAACCACTCAGCACCCATTTTTACCCTATTTCCACGCGAACATTTGTTCGTATTTGGTTTTATTGACCATTTTCGACTCGCCAATGAAGGAAATTTGGCAGTTTTTAGCGATTTTTAGGGTTGGGGTTACGAGTGGTTTTCTCTCCCTACTTTTTTTGCAAAAATTGCTTTTTGGGATTTTTTTCATTTTAAAAGGGGGCGTTCGCACTTTAAAAAAGTTATCCACAGTAAATCGAATATCTTTACCCTTTAGGGGTAAGTCACTCTTATCCACAAAATCCACCGATTTTTTAAAGGAGAGTTTTCCACACTCTTGCAAAACGGAAAACAAACGATTAGCAACGCCGTCGTTTCCGTCCACAACGGGACAAGAATAATATCTTTCAATATAATTTTTCACAAGACCGTAATGCGTACAGCCTAAAACCACGATTGAAGGAGAGCTTTTCGGTAAGATATCGGGTAAACAAAAACCTCTTTTTCCTAAATTTTTTTCAATCTCTCCAGCCAAAGAATCGCACGGATAATTTTTTAAAATCAGATTAGGATAATTCTCTCGCACGCGCGCGCATAAACAATTAAAGCGTTTAGACAAAAAAGTAGCTCTAGTTGAAAGCGTTAAAATCTCTTTTTTCTTATTCCCCAAACGCTTTGCCGCATAAAGCACGGCAGGTTCGACGCCAATAATCGGAAAAACGTATTCTTTACGCAGTCTATCAATACAAACAGCCGTTACGGTATTGCAAGCGATGACGACCGCGTCAACGTCAAGAGATAAAAAACTCTTAAAAGCCTCGTCAACGTATAAATTTATTTTTTCTTCGCTCAAGTTCCCGTAAGGCGCGCGAAAATTATCGCCGTAATAATAAAAAACCATTTTTTGATTGCTTTTTAAAAGTCTTGTAGCTTTACTTACGCAAGCACGTAAAGTCGTTAAACCGCCTATTCCACTATCAAAAAAAGCAACTTTTAGTATCGAAGAACTCATAACGCGCTCCAAATAATATTTTTTAATGAATTTTTTTGCAAATTTCGCTTTTTCTATGCGAAAACAGTTTACAAGTTTGAAAATTTATGTTAAAATAATCTACGCAATAAAAATTAACAAGAAAAACAGGAAAAGTTAAAGGAGATATTTTATGCCTAATATTAAGTCCGCAAAGAAAAGAGTGTTGGTTATCGAGAAGAAAACCCAAGTAAACAAAGCAATCAAATCCGCATTGAAGACGCAAATCAAGAAATTCCTTGCCGTTGTTGCATCTGGTGATAAGGAACAAGCAACCAAAGTTTATTCCGAAACCGTTTCCGCGATTGATTCCGCTGCTTCTAAGGGTATCCTTCACAAGAACAACGCTGCTAATAAAAAGGCTAAGCTCGCAAAGAAACTCAACGCGATGGCGTAAGCTTTTTGCTTAATACTTATCATATTAAAATATGAGGGGCTACTTTTCGGTAGACCCTTTTTTTCGTACTCTCGTTTGTAAAGCAAACGAGAGTTTTTTTGCGCTATACTCTTCCCTTAGCAATATTTTTTATTTATTCGCTAAAATATTACAAAAAACGCTTGTAAACGATTGACTTTTTTTTTAGTTTTTTCTATAATAACAACATCGATTGTTTATTTTTACTAAACTAAAAGTTTATTATTAACAAACAAACTTAAAAATTATTATAACAAAGCCAAAAGTTTACAATTACTAAACTTTTTCGTCTTTTTGGAGGAATTATGCAGTTAGGCGAAAAAATAAAACAATTGCGAAACCAAAAGGGATTAACGCAAAAAGAATTAGCCGACCGTTGTGAATTGACCAAGGGGTACATTTCACAGCTTGAAAACGACCTAAACAGCCCTTCTATTGCAACGTTAACGGATATTTTATCGGCGTTAGGAAGCAATTTATCGGAATTTTTCCAGGAAGAAAAACAAGAAAAAGTAGTATTTACAAAAGAAGAATTTTTTGAAAAAGATTCGGACGGCGTACTTTGGAAATGGCTCATTCCCAACGCGCAAAAAAATATGATGGAACCGGTACTCGTTGAACTATCTGAGGGCACTTCTACCGCCGGCGATATTCCGCACGAGGGAGAGGAATTTGGTTACGTTTTAGAGGGAAAAATTGCGTTGCTTTTAGGTAAAAAGCAATTTACTTGTAAAAAAGGCGAAGCTTTTTATTATTCGGCCGGCATCCCCCACTCTATTCAAAACAAAGGGAAAAATAAAGCGAAATTCATTTGGGTTTCCACCCCGCCGAACTTTTAACTTTTTTGCATTTACCTTATTATTTATTTTATGTAAAAACAAACGAGAGAATTACCTATGGAAAACAAAGAAATGAAAAATAACAACCACATTATCAATATCGTTGACGTTTGTAAAGAATTTGACGGCGTATCCGTCATTGAAAATTTGAACTTATACGTGAAAAAGGGAGAATTTATTACCTTTCTCGGCCCGTCCGGTTGCGGTAAAACGACTACTTTGCGTATGATTGCAGGATTCGAATTGCCCACGAGCGGTAAAATTTTGCTTAACGGAGAAGATATTAGTAAACTTCCCCCAAATCTTCGCCCCGTCAATACGGTATTCCAAAAATACGCTTTATTTCCCCATTTAAATATTTTCGACAACGTTGCGTTTGGGTTAAAGCTCAAACAAACGGAAGTTTCTTATACGGATAAAAACGGCAAGCAAAAGACGAAAAAAGTAAAGCTTTCCAAAGAAGTCATTGCTGAAAAAGTTAAAAAAGCTTTGGAAATCGTTGACTTAGCAGGCTTTGAAAAACGTAGCGTTTCCACGCTTTCCGGTGGACAACAACAACGTATCGCTATCGCGCGCGCAATCGTAAACGAACCGGAAATTTTGCTTTTAGACGAACCGCTTGGCGCTTTGGACTTAAAAATGCGCAAAGAAATGCAACTTGAACTTAAAGCAATGCACAAACGGCTCGGTATTACTTTTATCTACGTTACACACGACCAAGAAGAAGCGCTTACGATGTCTGATACCATCGTAATTATGTCCGACGGCGTAATCCAACAAATAGGAACGCCCGAAATGATTTATAACGAACCCAAAAACACGTTCGTTGCCGACTTTATCGGCGAAAGCAATATTTTCTCCGGCGTTATGACGAAAGATTATCAAGTACGTTTTTGTGGCAAACCTTTCGTTTGCGAAGACGGCGGTTTTGAAAAGGACGAGCCCGTCGACGTAGTCGTTCGCCCCGAAGACGTGATTATCAAAGGTGCCGACGACGGTATGCTTAAAGGCAAAGTTACGTCCGTACTCTTTAAAGGTATCCACTATCAAATTCTCGTTCAATGCGGTAGATACGAAATTGAAATTCAAAGCACCGTTGCGCCGAAAGTAGGCGAAACAGTAGGTCTTGAAATTCAGCCGAACGGTATTCACGTAATGAAAAAGATTTTCCGCGTCAATAAATTCTCTGGCGTAATCACCAAACGCAATACCGTTGAATTTGGCGACGGCGAATTCGAATGCGACGTTACCCAGCTCTACCCTGGAAGTCATCTCGACGAAGAAGGCTATCTCATTACGGCAAAAGGCGAAAAGCTTGATTTAACGGACGTAGAAGTCAACGTAGAAGTCGGTTTACACGACGTTACGATGAGCGATAACGCCGACGAAGGCGGAGCGCAAGGGCATATTATTTCGCTTATTTATAAGAGCGAATATTATCGGTATATCGTCCGCACCGAGAACGAAGAAGATTACGTACTCGCCTGCGAAGATTTATGGAACGAAAACGACCTTGTTAGCTTAATTATCCCCAAAGAAAAAATTCGTCTTACCTTAAAAAATCCGGAGGAAAGCAAAAAATGACGTTCACTAAACCACGTTTTTCGCGTAAATTACTCGCGATTCCCTACGGATTATTCTTAATTATCTTCGTTGTTTTACCCCTGTTTATCATCGGGTATTACGCGTTCACCGACGGCTACGGAAATTTCACGTTCGATAATCTCAAAAATTTCTTTAGTGGTAGCGGTAAAGATTCATTTTTTCAATCTAGCCGTTTTAAAACGATTACGCAAAGTTTCGCCATCTCCGTTGTGAGCACGATTCTCTGCCTTTTAATCGCTTATCCGGTCGCGTATATTATCGCGAACAGCAAAATAAAAAACAAATCGGGACTTTTGCTTTTATTCATCGTCCCGATGTGGGTAAACTTCGTCTTACGCGTCAACGCGTTAAAAGAACTTTTGGATTGGATTGGTATTTATAACGTTTCCAAAGAATGGAATCTTTTTAATACCGTACTCGGTATGGTATATGATTTCCTGCCGTTTATGATTTTACCCATTTACACCACGATTATAAAAATCGACAAAAGCTATCTTGAAGCGGCGCGCGATTTAGGCGCAAACGGCGCAAGAGCGTTCGTAAAAGTCACTTTACCGCTCTCAAAAGCAGGAATCGTGAGCGGTGTGTCGATGGTGTTTTTACCGTCGATGACAAACTACGTTATTTCCAACTATCTCACTTATAATCACGTTAAAATCATCGGCGCGTACATTGACGAATGTTTTAGAAACGACCTTTGGAACACGGGTTCCGTTACGGCTCTTTTACTTTTAACGCTTATGTTCGTCATCACTTGGTTAACAGGCGGACTTGACACCGAATCGGAAACGGGAAAGAGAGGTACTTCGTTATGGTAAAAATTCTTTCTTCTTTAAAATGGTTGTTTATCGGGCTCGTAATTTTGTTTATTTACGCGCCTATACTCCTTTTAACCGTTTACAGTTTCAATGCGACCGAAACCATTAATACCTGGGAAGGTTTCAGCTTAACGCACTACGAGTACTTTTTCTCGCCCGACAACCAACCTTTCCAAATCGTATTGCAAACGATGGCGCTCGCGCTTATCGTCGCTACCCTTTCCACCATTTTGGGAACGATTGGCGCAATCGGTATTTTCTATTCAAAAAAACGTATTTCCGGTACGCTTGCGGGAATGAACCAAATCCCGATTATCAACGCGGAAGTCGTTACGGCAATTTCATTTGCATTTTTAGTCGTAGCTTTGCAAATCCCTAAATCGACTTTTATTCCTTTAATCGTCGGACAAATGGTGCTTTGCACTCCGTTCGTCGTCACTTCCATTATCCCCAAGCTCAAACAAATGGACAACAACTTATACGAAGCCGCGCTCGATCTAGGCGCAAGCCCGTCTAAAGCGCTGTTCTCCGTCGTTATTCCGCAAATTTTACCGGGAATCATCGCTGGTTTCCTTTTGTCTTTAACTTTATCTTTGGACGACTACGTCATTGCAGCTTATACTAAGCCCAACACGTTCCAAACGATTAGCACGCACATATACAGCTTGAATAAAGGCGGTATGGTCAACACCATTAAATCTTCTTATTGGGCGTTTACCGCTATCGTATTCTTATTGATTGTCCTCGTATTAATCGTAACGAACGTAATCGCAAGTAAAAACGCAAGGAGTAAAAAATAATGAAAAAACGTATTTCTTTATTGCTTTGCGGAGCTTTAGCTTTTACATTCGTACCCACGTTCAATTCTTGTTCGCCGACTAAAAACGTCTTACGCGTTGCCAACTGCGCCGAATACATCTACGGCGGTGACGAAGATAGCGAACTTCTTCGAGACTTTGAAACGTGGTACGAAGGGAAAACGGGCGAAAAAATCCAAGTAGAATACAGTACCTACGAAGATAACGAAACGCTTTATAATTATCTTAAAATGGGCGACAAATTCGATTTGGTTTGTCCGTCCGAATATATGATTATGAAACTTGCCGACGAAGGCAGACTACTTACCTACCCTAAAGAATTTTTCGATACGGCAAACGCAGACAATTATTACGTTAACAACGTTTCCCCGTTCATCAAGGAAACGTTTGAAAGCAATATCATTAGCGATAGAAACCCGCGCGCTTGGTCGGCTTACGCCGCAGGGTATATGTGGGGCACGACGGGATTCGTTTTCAATCCTGAATTAGTCAACCCCGACGACGTAAGAACTTGGAACGTTTTCATCAATCCTACCTATAAAAACAAACTCACGGCAAAAAACAACGTGCGCGATTCGTATTTCGTAGGACTTGGTATGTATTACGAACAAAATATTTTAACGCTCAACGCCCAGCTTTCTTTAGGCGAAATTGAACTTTCCGCTTATAAAAACGAACTCTCTCGGCTTATGAACGATACTTCTCAAGACACGATGGCAAACGTCAAAGAACTTTTAAAGCCGATGAAAGAAAACCTTTACGGATTCGAAACGGACGAAGGAAAAAACGATACGATTGCCGGTAAGGTTTCCATCAATTATCAATGGAGCGGTGACGCCGTATATATTATGGACGAAGCGGAAGACGCAGGTACTTATTTACACTACGCGATTCCCGATAGCGTTTCCAATCTTTGGTTTGACGGCTGGGTAATGCCTACTTCTTGCGAAAACCAAAGCGCCGCAATGGCGTTCGTCAACTTCCTTTCTATGCCCGAAAATGCCGTAAAAAATATGAATTATATCGGCTATACGAGTTGCGTTGGCGGTGAAACGGTATTTGAAGAAATGATTGATTGGTACGGCGCGGAAGACGACGATGAAACGGCGGTGGAATACGATTTAAGTTACTTCTTTGGCGAAGGCAGTATTCTTATTACCCCCGAAGGCCAGTTAACCCGTCAACTTTTTGCGCAATACCCCGATGAAAAAACAATCACTCGTTGCGTTGCAATGAGATATTTCAATCGCGACGAAAACGCGCGCGCAAATAATATGTGGAACGACGTTACCTTCTCTTAATTTCAAAAAGAAAAACCCCGACGAGAATTT
This sequence comes from Clostridiales bacterium, assembly GCA_015055865.1. Classification (GTDB taxonomy): domain Bacteria; phylum Bacillota; class Clostridia; order Christensenellales; family Borkfalkiaceae; genus Scatosoma. Next base: position 20,240 of record SVHK01000010.1, read on the forward strand.
TAATTCTCGTCGGGGTTTTTAATTATACTAACGTCTTTTTTATCTTTTTTAAATAAATTAAAAACGCGACCATCAAGAATGTCCCTGCCGTCAGCCACGCCGACGGATTGCTAAAACACGCAAATTCAAACGAAATTCTCGCAAGTGAAATAGAACAAACAAATCTTGCTATCAACTCGACCACCCCACCCATCGCAGCAGTAAGGCTCTTTCCAACGCCTTGAAGCGCGTGTCGGAAAAAGTAAACGAGCATTAAGAAAAGGTAATTCGCTCCGTGCACTAATTCGTAATAAAAAACCGAGCGGTAAATTTCTTTTGGAGCGTCAGGCAACAATATACTCGACAACGGATACGCAAGCGCCACGACGAGTAAACACGAAAGAATTGCCGTAACGCAACCGACGAGCAATCCTTTTTTTACCCCTTCACTCACTCGCTCCACTTTCTTTGCCCCGTAATTTTGTCCGAAATACGTGCCTATTGCCGTACCGAACGCCTGTAATACGCCACTGTCGAAAAGTCCGCTAATTTTACTTCCCGTACTTTGCGCCATTGCGTATTGCGGTTCAAGCAAATTAAACGCGCGTTGTTGAATCATACAACCGATTGCGGTAATGGAAAATTGAAACGCCATTGGAATACCCATTCCGAGATGTTTAAAAACGAACTTTGCGTTCACCTTAAAATCTGATTTTTTCAATCTTAAAGCAGGGATTTTCTTAAAAATCAACGCAAAACCGACGATAGACGCGATACCTTGCGCGATTACGGTCGCCCAACCAGCCCACGCAACAGACCAATCGGTTACGAATAATAAAGAGTTTAATAAAATATTCAAACCTGCGCTAACGATTAAAATTATCAACGGCGATTTACTATCCCCGAACGCGAATAGTACCTGCGTAGCAAGGTTGTAAAACATCGTAAAAACGATACCTGCAAAAATTGCGTAAATGTATTCTAACGAATATTGTAAATAAATCTCGTTCGTTTGCAAAAGCAGGAGCAACTCTTCCGCAAAAACAGTTGAAACAATCGTTAAAACCAATGCGATAGCGATGGTTAAAAGTATGGAAGTTGCAAAACTTTTGCGTTGTTTATCTTCGTTTTTTTCGCCTACGAATTGAGATAAAATCACCCCAAAGCCACCCGAACAGCCTTGCGAAAAACCCAAAACCAAAAAGGAAAGCGTACCCGTTAAATTCACGCCCGTCGATACGGTTGAGCCGAGCGCCAACGCAACGATTGCCGAATCGGCAACCGCGTAAAATTGTTGAAACAAGTAATTGAGTATCAAAGGGAACATAAAGCAAACGATTAGCTTAACGGGATTCCCCTGCGTCATATCGACGTTTTTAGCCATACCTAACCCCAATTACAAATTTTTGATATAAGAACGACGGCGTTTATGTTGAACACTATTAAAATGTTTCCATTGCGCTTGAATATTCGCATTCGTTTCCAAATTCAAATTCGTTTCGCAATATTTAACGTTGCCTTCTTCAAGCATCGTTTGAATCATATGGATACCAATTGCGCTTAAACCCGACTTTCTATACGTCGGCAAAATCCCAATCAACGCCAAATCGATAATTTCAGGGTTTTTGACCGCTTTTAAGAGTTTAATTATCGTACAAGGCGTAAGACGCCCGCCCGATTTTTGCACTGCTTTACTGATACTCGGCATACAGAACCCAAACGCAACGACGTTTTCATTCTCGTCGCAAACGGTCATTATGTATTTTAAATTCAAAATCAACATAAATTGTTCGACCATTTGCTCTATCATTTCTTGCGTAAAAGGAACCGTTCCGTACAAATCCTTATAACATTCGTCGATGCAATGAAAAATACCGTCTTTGTATTTTTCGATATACTTGCGTTTCGTCAAACCCTTTCCCGCGATATGCAAATTATGTTTCTTTAAGGCGTATTCGGTAATTCTCGTAACCTTATCAACGAGCGTCGGGTCGTCTGATTTGTAAATTTTCGACTCCACCCAATCCACGTCTTTCACGTATCCGCATTCTTCCACCAATTTAGGATAATACTCGTAACTATATTGTTCTTCAAACGTAGAAAGCTCGTCAAATCCTTCAATCAAGAGCCCTTCTCTTTCCAAATCGCTATATCCAAGCGGACCGACGACTTTTTCCATTCCTTTCGCTTTCGCCCAGTTCTCTACCGTTTCGAATAATTTTTTTGCGGTTTCTACGTTATTTTCGCAATCGAAACGAGTAAAGCGGACTTGCTTTTCGTTATGAATTTGATTGTATTGTTTTTGAATAATCGCTTGAATACGACCAACCACTTTTCCGTCGCGAACGGCAAGGAAGAACGCAGAATCGCAAGTTTTCGAATAAATATTCTTATCCGTAAACATTTTCATTTCATCAGCGTAAAACGGTGGAACGAAATACGGATTCCCCTTGTAAAGCTTTAAGGGATATTCCACGAAACGTTTTTGGTCTTTTTTCGTTTTCACTTCAGTAATTTCAATCATATTTTCTCCTTTATCTACCGATACTTATTCCATTACGGTAGTTCTATTTCGTATAAATCTTTTTCAGGAAGTTTTACCGACGAATTTTGTACAAATTTTTGCACTTCTTCCTTCGCTCTTTCCACCGGCAAATTCGTACCTGCCCCAGCTATGCAACCGCCGGGACAACCCATACCTTCTATTAAACATCCGTTTTTCTTACCGAGTTTTGCAAGCAATAATACTTTTTTACACTCGTCCAACCCTTCTGCGTGTTCAATCTTTACTTCCACGTCAGGATAATACTCTTTAACGCATTGTTCAATAGCCGACGCAACGCCACCCGCAACGGCGTAACCACGCCCCGCGCCCGTCGCTTCACCCGTCGGTTCTTCAGCGACGTAATTTGTAAAATCAATTTCTTTCGCGTCAAAAATTCCTGCAAGTTCTTCAAAAGTAATGACAAAATCGACGTCGCTACGCACAGATTCTCTCGACGCTTCCAATTTCTTCGCCGCGCAAGGCCCTATAAATACGACTCTTGCGTTTGGAATTTTTTGTTTAATACTCCGCGCCGTCGTAACCATAGGCGTCAATGCTTGAGATACTTCGTCGATAAGTTGCGGAAATTGTTTTTTAGCAAGCATAGCCCAAGACGGACAACAAGACGTGAGTAAGAACGGAAGTTTTCCTGAAACCACTTCTTCCACGTATTGATGCGCTTCCGTTGCCGCCGCAACGTCCGCGCCCCCAGCGACTTCATAAACTTCTTTAAAGCCAACTTCTTTTAACGCGCCCTTAATTTGTCCAAGCGTTATACCTTTCCCAAACTGACCGATAATCGCAGGCGCAACTTCCGCCACGACGTAATCACCCTTTTTAATCGCTTGAATAAGCTGGAATATTTGCGATTTATCTGCGACGGCGGCAAACGGACAAGCAACCATACATTGTCCGCAAGCTACGCATTTATCGTTATCGATTTGCGCTCTACCAAGCTCGTCCGTCTTAATCGCTTTGATACCGCAAGCATCCGAACAGGGACGGGTTTTGTGCGCTATCGCATCGTACGGACAAGCCTGCTTACATTTACCGCAACGAATACATTTTTCTCTATTGATTACCGCTTTGCCGTTCACGAACGAAATCGCGTCTTTGGGACAAGACGCCACGCACGCTTTCGCCACGCAGCCGCGACATTGATTACTCACTTCGTAGACGTTATCTTCACACTTATCGCAAGCCGAAGGAATCACTTGCATCAAAGGCGGTTCGTAATATTTATCTGAAATATTGCTTTGATCCACTCCGCTCGTAACGTGTACGGGTTTATCCGCCGGACGAAGCGAAAGACCCATTGCAAGTCGTACCCGTTCCGCTGCAATCGCGCGTTCACGGTAAATACTCTCACGGTATTTCGGGACTTCTGTCGGCGTAATTTTATAAGGGATAGCTTCTATCGCGTCGTTAATTTTATCCGACTCGACCTCATACGCAACTTTCGCAACTTCTTTAAATACTTTATGCCGTAAAGTTACGACCGACGTTTTCAATCCACGCATATCTTATTCTCCTTTGTTATCAATGCGCAACGAGCGTAAAACTCTCGTCCGCAATTCGTTCATTTCGCCGTACTTCGACGGAAATTCTTTCCTTTCCACTTCAAATTCCGACGTTATTTTTCCATTTTTTAAAACCACGATACGGTTTGAAAGCATTAAAGCTTCTTCTATATCGTGCGTAACGAACACCGTCGTCTTTTTATCTTTTTCCCACGCCTTAGCGAACGTACCTATTAATCTCAATTTTAAAGCTATATCCAACGAAGAAAAAGGCTCGTCCATCAGCAAAAGTTCCGCTGAAGATAAAAACGCTCGCGCCATTGCAACGCGCTGTTTTTCCCCACCTGAAAGCTTATACGCTTTTCTGTCGGAAAATTCTTTCAGCTCAAACCGTTCCAACGTTTCGTCGATTTTTTCTTCCGTTACCCTTTCGTTTGCCGTATAAAGCAAATTTTCTTTCGCCGTCAAATGCGGTAACAAGCGAGCCGTTTGGAATATATACGCCGTCTGAGAAACTTTGGGTTGCACGTAACCTTCGTAAGCAGTCAAGCCTGCGAGTATATTTAAAAGTGTCGTCTTGCCTGCGCCCGATTCCCCTAATACGCAAAGTATTCTGTTGTCAGGGATTTCAAGCTCTAAATTTTCAAATAGTTTCTTTTTGGGATACTCTTTCGAAACGCAAACTCTCATTCTTTTTCGCCTCCCGAAAAAAATAACTTACAACCCAAAAGCCCCAAACACTCTAAAAGGTAACCGCTTAAAAATACGAACAAAGTCAAAGCGAATAGCAACGGCGTTTTATCGTATAACGCCGAGAACTGCATTTCTCCGCCAATGCTTTGAAAGGTATTCGACATAATTTCCGCCGAAACTACTAATTTTAAAGCGAAAGATAAATTTCTTGCCCCGTATCCGCAAACACTCGGCAACGCGCTCGGCAAGTACAAGCGTTTAATCCGTTTTATCATCGGCACACGGTAAACTACGCTCATCTCTATCAATTCTTTATCTACCCGTACTAGCGACGAATACACGCTTGCGTAACACATCGGCGTTAAAACCAATCCCGCAACGATTATCGGCGCAATACTCGAATTAGACCAAAGCAAAATAATCAACAATACCGCCATCGTCGGTAAGGAACGAAAAAAAGATATAATCGGCGAGAAAAACTTTTCAAATCTCGGAAAAACGTACGCTAAAACGGCAAAACCGCCACCTATAATAAAAGACGACGCAAATGCAATTAAAGAACGGGTTATCGTCGATAAAACCGCGCGCCAAAACGAAGTTTCGCCTAACAAATTCATAGCTACTTTAAGCGTTTGAATTAAATCGGGAACTAAATATTCGTTCCCCACGATTAAACAAACAACGCTCCAAACAATCAATAAAAAGAGCAAAGAGAGCAGAGTCCACAATCCCTTTTTAATAAAAGGCGATTGTAAAAAATATTCAATTTTCTTATTCTGCTCTTTCATAATTTTCTCCGCGCTTAATACATCTCGTTAAAAAACCCGTCGGAAAGACTTTTAACAGAGTTTTCGTCGATTCTTTTTAGATTTTCAATCAACGCTATTATTTCTTCTTTAGACGAAGAACCGCCTGCGTATCTTACGCCACAACGTTCAATAACGTCTTTTGATAAATTTTTATCGGTAAACGCAGGCGTTAAACCCGTTTCAAGATGGGTATTGATTGCCGATAACACGCTTTCCAAACTAGCCGTTTTCAACCACTCTTCGTTCTCTTTTAATTTATCCACGAACGACTTTACCCAATCCGAATTGGTTTCAATCAAAGAACGCTTTGCTACGACGACCGCTTGCGGATAACCGTTTTCTCCACCATACAAATCCTGCATACTTCCAACCAAATGAAACCCCGCGTTTATTTTCGCCGTCGCCAAAGGTTCGGGAACGATGAAAACGTCAACTCCTACGCCTTTTTTGACGTCCGTCGGCTTAACGTTGACTAAATTTACCGCATTTTCGTCCAAAGAATTAAAATCCGTTTGTATTTTATACGGCACGCTCTCCCTTTCTAAAACCGAACGAAAAACCAATCCGGGTAATTTCCCCAGCTGTACGAATCCAATCCTTCTTCCTATCAACTCTGATAAATTATCTTTCTTATATACCTTTTGTTCCGTTTCGGAAATTAAGAAAAAATTACCGTGCGTTACCACGCCGAGCAACTGATAATCTTCTCCGTCGTTTAAATGCAAACTTGCGTCCGTCAACGGCAAAACGCAAACGTCCGCATTCTTCGCCGTATCCTTATAAGTTACCCTTGCTTCTATCCCCGTCGCGCTTACAACGGTATAATTTACCCCATCGTTTTCCGTATTTTCACTAAGCAATTTAGCCATCGCTAAAGCGGGCGCGCCGTCGGGTATAAAAACGGTAACGTCGTTTTTATTTTTCCCAAAATTGGAAACGACGGCGTAAATACAGCTAACGAGTAAACACACCCCAACCAAAATAGCCGTCGCGATTATACAGGCTTTTCTTTTCATACCTTAAACAATTATTCCCCGTCAAAAATCGCTTCAACGCGATGGATAGGCAATCCGCGTTCCACCCATTTTTGCTCGTATTCCGTTACGATATTCCATTCGGGATTACCGTTTTCGTGTAAATTGTAAGAAAGATTTTCCAATCTAAAACCACACGCCGTATATTCTTCAATCGAGAAATCAAAGAAATCCCTATCGTCCGTTTTTTGGATAATTTTACCGCCCTTTTTAAGCAGTTTTTTGTACTTCTCCAAAAAATTACGATGCGTAAGCCGTTGCGTTGCATAGCCAAGCTTCGGTAATGGCGTAGAAAAATTCAAATAGATATAATCTAAAGAATTTTCAGGGATATAACAAGGCAAACATTCTGCCCGAACGTTTAAAAATTTAACGTTTTTCAATCCTTCTTCTTTCACCGCTTCTAACGGCGTTAAAATTACGTTACTCATCTTTTCAAGCGCAAGATAATTTATAGACGGATTTTGCTTCGCAAGCGCGATTACAAACCCACCTTTCCCGCAACCGATTTCCAACGCAATGGGATTAGAATTTCCAAACGCCTTTTCAAAGTCCACGAGCGCGCGATAACTTTCCGCCGCCTCTTTCATATTCAAAATCCCGTTCGCGCCACGCGCAAGCAATAAATCGTCGCAAGCGGTCATACGCTCTTCAAAATTTCGTTTTCTTCTCATTCGCATCGACATATAACGCTACCTCGTTTATTTCGTTCCCGTACTCCCGAATCCACCAACGCCACGGACGGTTTCGCTCAATTCTTCGCTTTCGAAAAATTCCGCTTTCAAAAAGGGCGTAATCACGAGTTGCGCGATACGTTCTTTCGGTTGAATAACTTGCGTTTGCGCCGAATGATTATGCAACGCCACCATCAATTCCCCACGATAATCGGAGTCAACGACCCCAACCTTATTCGCAGGCGCAAGTCCGCGTTTTGATGCAAGTCCACTACGCGCGTAAATAAGCCCCGCATAGCCTTCCGGAATTTCCATCGCAAGACCCGTATGCACGAACTTCGTTTCATTCGGCAAAAACACGAGTTCTTCGTCAAGTAAAGCGTATAAGTCCGCACCAGCGGAAAACTCCGAACCGTAAGTAGGCAAAACGGCTCTTTCATCAAGTTTTTTAACAGCTATCGTAGGCATAGTTTCTCCTTATGTTTAAAGAGTATTTTCTCTTAATTTTATTACGATTTTTATTATAGCAAATTTATAAAAAAAAATCAAGGGAATGAACGGCTTTCCTGCCATTTTCCCTTGATAAAGAACTACGTTCTTTCTTTTTAGTTATCGTCGCAACGTTCCAACGAATGAATGAATGAATTTTCCGCCATAATATCGTTGAGTTGCGAAGAAGAATATTCTATGTCCGTATTGAGCGTTGCGTGATAGATAAGATTGGTACCGTCTCTCGTTAAAACCAAACGGTTATATCTATCCACGGAAAAAATCGCCTTTATCTTTTCTCTTTCGTCGCTCGTTTGCGTGAATACGATATTTACCGAGTAATACCGTTTTTGTTGGAATACGCCCCACTTTCTATGTAAAAACCATTGCGAAAACACCATAAGCACCGTCGCACCGATTGCCAAAACGTATTGCTGACCACCGCAAGCCATACCAACGCCTGCCGTCGCCCATACGCCCGCCGCCGTCGTAAGTCCGTGAACTTCGTGCTGACGGTAAACGATTATACCTGCGCCAAGGAAACCGATACCTGCTACGATTTGAGCCGCAACACGCGCAGTATCCGCTCCGCTAAACGCATATTTGGAAATTACCATAAATAACGCCGAACCGATACAAACGATGGTATGCGTTCGAATACCGGCTTCTTTAGAACGCAATTTTCTTTCAAAACCGATACAAAATCCAAGAATTGCCGCCAATACGATATCCAATAATACTCTTAACTCAAATAAAATTTCTTCCATTACAAGCCTACCTTTAATTTTTTTTCGCAAATTTTTACCATTGATAGCACTATATTAATTTAATAGATACATTATATCATAAAATTAAAAAAAGTCAAGACAAAACAGGATTTTCTTATATATTTTCTTCGGCTTTCCTGTAATTTTTTAAGTATTCTTTTCCGTTTCGTTTTCCGATTGCAGTTTTTTCAAAGACTTAAAAAACGCAAAAGTAAACGGTAACGCGAAAAACGCGGAACAAAAATCGGAAACCGCTTGCGAGCTTTGAACGCCCAAAAGACCGATAGCGTTCGGCAAAATCAAAACCGCAGGAATATAGAAAAGTCCTTGTCTAGAAACGGAAAGAATAGACGCCCACAAACGACTACCAACCGCTTGATAAGTTACGCCCGCCATAAAGTTTAACGGTAATAACGGCATACAAATACACTGTAATCTCAAAGCCGTTGAGCCGATTGCAATAGAATTTTCGTTTTCAAGAAACGCGCCCATAATCTTAGGCGCTAAAACCCCACAAACAATAGCAAATCCCGTCATCAAACAGGTTGAAAACGCAAGCGTGAACAAATACGCCGACTTTACTCTATCGTAACGTTTCGCGCTATAATTATAACCGAGAACAGGTTGATAGCCCTGCCCTATCCCAAGCGAAATAGAAAAGGCGAACATAAACACTTTTTGCACGACCCCAAGCGCCGCCAAACCGCCGTCGTACGGCTTAACCGCCCAATTCAAAAGCACCGTGCAAAGACTTGCGAGAATTTGCCTGCAAAAAGACGGAAAACCCGTTGAAAGTACGTCAAAATAAACATCGAGTTTTTTCGATATACACGATAAGCGTATCCGCGCAATCGTTTTACCCGATAAAAACATATAGAGTAAAATACTAAAACTTAAAATTTGACTTATGCAAGTCGCCAACGCCGCGCCGGTCATTCCAAGCTTCGCGCCGTAAATTAAAATCGGGTCTAACGCAACGTTTACCACCGCGCCCGTAACTAATCCGACCATAGAAAGCAACGCTTTCCCCTGAGCGCGCAAAAGGTTGTTCAACACGAACGACATACACATAAACGGCGCAGATATTAGGATAAATCGCGAATACTGTTTAGCGTATTCAAGCGTCGTAACCGCCACACCCGTTTCTTCCGTCGCACCCAATAACCACATTAACGGCGTTAAAAAAATCAACCCGAAAACGGTAACGATTAGCCCGAACAACAACGCCGAAAAAAACGAAGAAGTGGCAACCGTGTCCGCTTCTTTTTGTTTTCTTTGTCCTAAAAGCCGAGAAACGATACTCCCTGCGCCCATACCGAGCGTAAAACCGATTGCTTGAATAATCGACATCAGCGAAAGCACCACGTTTACCGCACCCGTCGCCTGTTCGCTTATCCCTGATACGAAATAGGTATCCGCTAAATTATAAAGCGACGTCACCATCATATTCAACATCGTAGGAATCCCTAAAGAAACGACGAGTTTCGCTACAGGCGTCTGCGTCATTTTCTTAAACTGCGCGTATTCTCTTTCTTCTACGTTATTTAATTTTTGTTCAACTGTTTCACTCATACTCTACGCTTCCTACCAATTTTTATAAAATACGGTAAAAAAAGTTAATATTGATTGATTTTTTGTTTTTATTGTGCTATAATACGCTTATGGATAAAAATACGCAACATCAAACGGAATCTTTCCGCTATAAATTAACCCCGACTCTTTTACTTTTATGCGCGCTTGTAATCGTTTTATGTCTTGCAGGTATCGCTATAACAATCTATCGTATGATTTTGAACGGCGGAGTTTTAAGCCCTAGCGATTTCTTAAAATACCCTTTTTTGATTGCGGTATGTGTTTTTTGTATCACAATCGTCGTCGCTTTGCTTATTAAATCCGAATACGCCGTTACGAGCGAATACTTAATTACGCAGTTCGGATTTATAAAAACGAAATACCCCTTAAAAGATATTACTGCTATCGAACACGATAGAGATACTCATAAATTAACCGTCAAATTCGGCGAACAATTTTGTGTGATAAGCTGTTTAAGCGAATGGGCGGACGATTTCGCTCGCGCCATTTTAAAAGCAAATCCGAACGTTGAATATAGCTACACCCTTACCGAAAATAAACCGCAAAACGGTGAAGATAATTAACAACTTCTTAAAAACGATTTTAACCCGTCGGGATTTCCGACGGGTTTTTTCCACAAACGAATTATTTCTCGTAAACGGAACGCTTTAATACGCCGACGTAAGGCAAATTGCGGTATTTTTCCGCATAGTCCAAACCGTAACCAATCACAAATTCGTCTTCAATCTCGAAACACGTATAATCGGGTTCCATCGGCACGACGCGACGTTCGGGTTTATCCAAAAGCGTAACGATATTCAAACTCGCAGGCTTTCTTTCCATTAAAATCTTTTTCAGTTTATATAAAGTGTTGCCCGAATCGATAATATCTTCGACGATTAATACGTCGCGCCCGCGAATATCACAAGCCAAATCCTTCTTTATATTCAATTCTCCGCTCGAAACCGTATCCGAACCATAAGAAGAAACGCACATAAAATCCAACTCGACGGGCGTTTGCATATTGCGAATCAAATCGGCGTAAAAAATTACGCTCCCTTTCAAAATACAAACGACAACGGGCGTTCTTCCTTCGTACAATTTATCAAGCTTTTCCGCCATCTCTTTAACTTTAACGGAAATTTGCTCTTCCGACAACATCAATCTTTCCACGTCGGAATGTATCATTTGTGCCATATTTTTTTACTCTCCTAATATTTTTACCGTCATATAGACGATTGTTTTCGTATCTTTTGTAATTTTTACTTCTTCCGCTATTTCAACTCCGCACACCGCGTACACGGTATCGCCGTTTAACTCTGCCAGCAACGGCATATCCCTTTGCTCAACGGGTATTTTTTTATCGATTAAATAGCGTTTTAAACTCTTTCTTCCACCGCCGAATTTACGAAAAACATCCCCCGTTTTTCTTTGTCTAAACACACAGGATTTCGGCAATTTATCCATATCCAAGCGAAAAACTTTTTCGCATTTTCGTTCGTCTAAAGGCATCTTTGAAACCGTTATTTTATAACGACCAAGCAGTAACTCGCCGAATTGAAAGACTATCGGTTCAAATTCAATTACGTTTAAATCGCTCTTTTGATAAAACAAAATTCCGTCTTTCGTCTTTTTTGCTTCCACTCCTTTAGGCAAAGAAATTTTCGCGCCCGTTTGCAAAGATTGTAAAGCGTATAAATCGTTTAAATGCACGTACGTATAATCTTTTTCCACGCCCATTCTTTTCATCACAGTCAAGCAAGCTCGCGTAAAAATCGGTTTTTTGTCACTAAAAGCAACTAACCCGTTCTCCTTATCAAACGAAACCAACGCGTCTGACAATTCGTACAAAAACTCGTCGTCTTCGCTTGCAAGAAAAGCAAATCTGGATAAATTTTTCGTTGCACCCGAAAGAATTTTTTCAAGCTCTGGCAACACGTCCAAACGAATCCTATTGCGGGTCGCTATTCGTTCGTAATTAGTCGAATCTTCGCGAAAAGGAACGGAGTATTTTTTTGCAATTTCTAAAATCTCGTCTTTCGTTATTTCAATTAACGGCCGAATAAACTTTCCGTCCGACTTTTTTATTCCGCTTGCGCCAGACAAGGCTGCACCGCGCGCCAACCTGAACAATACGGTTTCCGCTTCGTCGTTCGCGTGATGCGCCGTCGCTATAAAATCCGCTTTTTCTTCCGCTAAAATCTTTTGATAATAAAACTGTCTAAAATTTCTTGCCGCCGTCTCCAAACTCAATTTTTCTTTACTTGCTTTTTCTACGCAATTTTCCGAAAAAGAATATAAGGGTACGCTCCAATCTTTACAAATATTTTCCACAAATTTCGAATCGTCTAAACTTTCTTTGCCGCGAATACCGTGCTCGAAATTAACGGCGGAAAGAACGTATCCGTATTTTTTTTCGTTAGACTTTAAAAGGTAAAGCAATACCATTGAATCAACGCCACCGGACACGGCGACGCAAATCCGCTTGTTTTTATATTTTTCCAACTCTAAATCCATATCGCCCTACCGTGTTCGTTTCTTTTAAATCTCGTTCTTAATTTTTTGAAGCGCCTCCGCGCGGTTTTCACAGCTCATTTTTTCATAAATCGTGGAAATATAATTTCTTGCCGTCCCTTCCGATAAATGTAAGGCAGAAGCAATTTGACGATTCGTAAATCCTTCGTAAATCATTAAAGCTATTTCTACTTCTCGGTCGGATAAACCAAACGCTTTTTTTAAACGGAGCTCCCTATCGTTGGACACGGTCATCGCTGCATCCGCTATTCTTTTCGCGATCTTTGCAGGTAAAATGGTATCCCCCGCGTAAGCGTTTTTCACCGCGTCGATTAAAGCTGTTGAACCGATATCTTTCAAAAGATATCCACTTGCGCCGTTATTAATCGCGTTTAAAATATAATCACTATCGTCAAAAGTCGTCAATACAACCACTTTGACGTTCGGATACTCCGATTTAATTCTTTGCGTGGCGACGACCCCGTTCATATTCGGCATACGAATATCCATTAAAACGACGTCGGGCAACTCCTTCTCTACAAGCTCAAGCGCCTGAAATCCGTCTTGCGCAATTCCAACGATTTCAATGGATTTATCCGTTTCTAAAACGCTTTTTATCCCCTCAGCCAAAATCGTTTGATCGTCCGCTATAATCACTTTTATATTTTTAATTTCTGACATTTTAGCTCCTGTTTTAACGCAACGGCAAAACCAAAAAAATTTCGAACCCTTCGTCTTTCTCCGTAGAAACGGACAACTTGCCCCCAAGCCGTTTCGCCTGCTCTTTCATACCACTTAATCCAAGCCCTTCTTCCAAACTCGTAACGTCTGCGCCACAACCGTTATCGGATAATAAGAACTCTATATCCTTTTCGGTTTTTCTTAATTCCAACCAAAACGCCGTCGCTTTTCCGTGTCTTAAACCGTTAGAAACGCCTTCTTTTAAGGTATTACAAAGAAAACGATAAATTTCATCCGAAACCGTTACGTCCTCAACGGCGTAACGAATGGTAATCCCCGTCCCGTCCATCGATTCTCTTACAATCAACTCTATCGCTTCTTTCAACGACATTTTCGCCGTTCTTCCCGACAATAAATGCACGCTATCGCGAAGTTCTTCCAACGCGTTTTTCGCCTGCAAATTAGCGGCTATTATCTTATTTTTTGCCTCAACGGCGTTCTCGTCGATAATCAACTTCGCCGCTTCCGTTTGCATAATAACCGTCGTAATAGAATGCCCTGCGGTATCGTGAATATCTTTGGCAATTCTTTGGCGTTCTTTTAATACGGTAACTTCTTCCAACTCGTCGTACGCTTTCTGAAGCTCCATTTTACTTTCGTCAAGTTCTTTAAGCGTTCTTTCCAGCTTTAAATATTGACGATAGAACATCATAAGGAAATTAATAATCAAAAAGTGCAAAGTCAAAGCCACTATCGCAGTCGAACTACTTGCTAAAAGCTCGACAATAGAAAGCTTTTCCGCTCTAAAAAAGAGCGTGCCTGCGTATAAAACGACGTAAACGGGAATACACGTAGCAAAAATCATCGTAGCCGGTACCAACTTTTCCGTGGTAATATAAATTTCCGTCAATACCAAAAGATACAAAATTACCAAAAACGCACTACTCGTAATAATGACGAGCAAAAACACGCAAAAAAAGTCTAAGGCGTAGCAAACAAGTTTTTGCGAAAAATTTTGAACTTTGAAAAGTTTTTCCGCTTCTACGCCGGTCAACGACGCTTCTACAAAAACCGTCAAACCAATCCGCCACCATTGTCTTTCAGCCAACCAGTCTCCCGTGTGTTGCGCGATGATAACGATTTCAAAGAAAATCAAAAGTAAAAATAACACCCATTTCCCAACGGAAATAAGTTTTTCCTCTTCATTTAAATCGGGACGTTTTAAAAACTCCAACGCTTTAAGAATAGGTTTTTCTTTCAATTTAGTTTTTGTTTCTTGTTTTCCCTTATTCATTTTTTAGCCTTATTCTAACTTTTTCGCCACGTTTCCTATCGAAAATTTTTCCGAATACTCTTTCATTTTTCCGTTCGCGTAATAACTATACACCCCGTCTTGACCGTAAATAAAATGGTCGCAAAACAGCACGTTATTAAAACTTGCTACGAGCTGAAGTTGAATGGTCGTTGCGTTATCCGTATTGGACGGCGCGCAAGACGAAAACGGATGATTATGCACCATAATAAATCCGGCAGGATGACGGTCCAAGAGTAGCTTGGTAAAATCTTGCGGTTTTATTTCCACTTTAAAAACGTCGTCGTGCGAAAACCGTTCGCGGTGAATGATTTTACGATTTTTATCAACCAAGAAAAAATCCAAAACTTCCGTTTTTTCTTTCGCGTATTCTTGCTTTATAAACTCAATAAACGACTGCGTTTCAAAAACTTGGGGCGTGCAAGAATTTTGAAACTCGTAATACTTTTTATAAAACAACCCTACGCAACTTAAATACGCGGCGACGCTTTGTCCTACGCCGTTTACCTTTTGCAATTCTTCCATCGTCGCGTCGAATACGCCTCGTATGGATTTGAACTCCGCTAACAATCGATGCGCCAAATCGTTCGTATTTTTTTGCGGAATGGCGTTAAACAATAACATTTCTAAAAGCTCGTGTTCGTGCAACGTTCCGTCGTTTTGGAATTTATCGTATATTCTTTGCCTATGTCCGTAATGATTGTGTTTTTTGTTTTCCATTTTTCTATCAGTAAAATACTCTTCTTTCGTTCATTGGATATATTTTACCACACTTTTTCATCTTTGTCAAAGGATTAAAAAAGATTACCGCGCGCAACGTAAAAAAATCTTTGATTTTTACGATTAATTTTCTTTACCTAATCGAAAAAATGTTGTATAATAAAATCAAAATAAAACTTTGGAGATTTTTATGCAAAAACAAACGCATATTACCGCTCAATATTTCGAGAAAATGCTCCAATCCGTCGTGGAGAGCATTCAAATCGATTCTACCCGTCAACCAGCTCTACCCAACTATCCGTTCGGTAAAGGCGTTGCCGATTGTTTAGAGCATTTTTTATCGCTCGCTCGTTCAATGGGTTTTGAAACGAAAAACTACGATAATTATATCGGCGAAGTCGTTTTCGGCGAAGGCGAAGACTTCGCAATCCTTGCCCATCTTGACGTCGTACCCGTCGGTAGTGGCTGGAAATACCCGCCGTTTGGGGGAGTCATTAACTCCGACCCGTCCGACGGCGGTGTTTTAGGCGAAAAAATTTGGGGACGCGGAACTGTAGACGATAAGGGACCCGCCATCGTTTCGCTGTACGCCTTGAAAGCGCTTAAAGACCAAGGGTTTATCCCTAAACGCACCGTCAAATTAATCGTCGGTTGCAACGAAGAATCGGGTTGGGAATGTATCGAACATTATAAAAAAGTCGCGAAACTACCCGACGAAGGGTTTACCCCCGACGCGGACTTCCCGACCATTTACGCGGAAAAAGGAATCTTTCATTTCCATTCGAAATTCCCGATTAAAAATCCGCCGTTTACTTCCCTTAAGGCAGGCGAAGCGGCGAATATGGTATGCCCCGACGCCTACGCCACGCTCACCAAAGACGCAATCGTTGCGCTTGAAAATTATAAAAACCCTATACCTGATACGAGTTTTAGCTTTAACAAAGATACTCTCGAACTCCACGCTAAGGGTAAATCCGCGCACGGCTCTACCCCCCATCTCGGCGCAAACGCCCTGCAAGCGATGCTCGCGTTTTTCTCACTGTTAAACGACGACGTTAAACGCGCTTATGAAGTTTTATTCGAAGATAAGGGCGGTTTAAAAAATTTACGCGACGAAACGGGCGAGCTTACTATGTCCCCCGACGTTGCAGTATTTGAAAACGGCGTACTTGATATTTTAACGGATATTCGTTACCCTGCGACGATGGATTTATCTATGATTGAAAATATTTTACGCCAACAAAACGTAGAATTTGAACAAGGGCATTGTCAAGCCCCTATTTACAACGACCCGAACGGAAAATTAATTTCCACGCTTATGTCCGTTTACAACCGTATCACGGGCAGGAACGAGCGCCCCGTCGCGATTGGTGGCGGAACTTACGCAAGGGCTCTTAAATGCGGGTGCGGTTTCGGACCTGCGCACGTTGACGACGAATCTGTTGCTCATCAACCCAACGAATATATTACGCTTGACCGTTTACGCCAAATCGCGGAAATCTATTACGAAGCAATTAAAGAACTTACCAAATAACTATTTATCTATAAAAAAATCGGGCAATTAAAATTGCCCGATTTTTTTTATTTTGTCATAATATTTATGATATATTCCGCGTAAAGTTTTGCAATATTTACACCCGTTACGCTTTCCAATCCTTCAAAAAAGGCGTTGGAATTTACTTCGCATACAATCGGCGTTTCCCCTTCTAATAAATCCACTCCGCAATACTCCAACCCAATTATTTGAGCAACCTTTTCCGCCGTCTGTTTGTATTCTATCGGCAAATCAATTTTTTCGCCTTTTCCGCCAAGCTCGATATTTGAACGAAATTCATCTCCCACCGCAATACGCTCCATCGCGCCGACCGCCTTACCGCCGATTACGATAACTCGAATATCTTGCCCTTTTTTACCGACGAACTTTTGATAAAAATGCGGAAGGTATAACCATTCTTTTTCTTTCTTTTCAAGTTCTTCCCTGTTTTTTACCAATTCCACGCCGGCACCGAAAGAACCGTAACTTTTCTTCGCGACCAACGGAAAGCCTAAGCGTTCCACTTCGTCCAAAAAGTTTTTTTGTGGCGTTGCGTTCGGCGTATAACAAAGCGGAGCGGAAATCGTTTCGGGGATTTTAACGCCTTTTCCTTTCAGCGCTAGATAGGTAAGCATTTTGTCGTCGCAGGTTTCAATAGCTTTAGCGCTATTGAAAAGACGCAACCCTGCCCCCTCCAAAAGGCGTGAAAGGTACTTATCTTTGTCTAAATATACGACGAAATCGTATTCAACGGCTTTCGTTTTAACTTCGCCTATTTCGTCAAGCGTTACAGCTATTTCGCCGTTTAATAAGACGTCCGTTTTTACGCCCAACTTTTCCAATTCAGTTTTTATTCTATCGCTTTGGCGATAAAATTTTTCGCCGTTAGGATAGGCGTTCATTACGATTAAACCTTTCATCTTTATCGTCCCGTTATTCTGCGTTCAAATCGTACAAATATTTTAAGCCCTTTAACGTCAACAACTTGTCCACAACGTCAATACATTCCACTTCTTTTGAAATAATCTCGCTAAAACCGCCCGTCGCAATCGTTTTCACGTCGTTGCGCTTGAGTTCCTTCTTAATGCGTTTTACGATATACTCCACAAGCCCTGCAAACCCAAAAACGATACCTGCTTGCATATTCGTAACCGTATTTTTAGCAATTACGCTTTTAGGTGCTTCAATCTCCACCCTTGGAAGCTTTGCCGTACCGCTTACAAGCGATTCCAAAGAACCTTTAATCCCCGGAGAAATGACTCCGCCGATAAATTCGTTATTCTCGTTAATAACGTTAAACGTCGTCGCAGTCCCGAAATCGATTACGATTAACGGTTTATTTTCGCCGTAGTTGACGATAGCCGACACGCAATTCACGATTCTATCCGCACCCACTTCTCTCGCGTCGTCGCAACGGATATTTAACCCCGATTTTAAGCCGGGCACAATTTTTAAAGGTTTAATGGATAAATACAAATCGCACATTTTTTCGATTGTATAATCGAGCGGGGGTACGACGGACGAAAGTATTCCCCCCGTCAATTCGCTAACGGAAATTCCTTTTGCGGTAAGCATACCCGTAAGCTGTTCGCCGTATTCGTCGGACGCTTTCTTTAAATCTGTTGCCACGCGGAAAGAAATTTTTAAATTCTCGCCGTCAAAAATAGCGTATTTTATGTTGGTATTTCCTATATCGATACAAATAATCATAATTACTTCTTTCCTTTAATCGGTAAAAAATCAGGCGTATTCGTCGTTTTTTTCATTACTCTAATGAATAAGGGAGTAAGAATAATCGCGCAAACGAGTTCAAAAATAAAATTAATCCCGATTATCGTTTGCCAAACCGTATAGAAAAACGCTCCTCCGCTTGCAAAAATTTCCATTGCTCCAAGCACTAAAACGGTGTGCAACACGACGGTCAAGCCAGCGGAAATAGCACGAATAACGTCTATATTTTTGCCCTTCGTCAAAACCGTCAATCCGTGCAATATCCAATAACCGCCTACGCCTGCTAACGTTCTGGGTAAAACGGAAATAAACGGATTATAGAACACTTCGTAGCCGACGAGAAAGGATAATGCAAACGAGCAAACCCCAAACACCGTACCGCCGATAAAACTGCGTTTCCAATCCCCGTACATCGACAACGCGATAAAGAGCGGAATAGAGAAAAACGCCGGCGACGGCTTAATAAAGTAGATGAAAACGTAAGTTTCCAAGGTTAACACGACGAAAGTCAACGCCGTCATAACGCCGATAAAGGCAACGGTGTGCGCTACGTCTTTTTTCATAAAACACCTCCATCGAGTTCTTTTTAAGATACCCGTAGAAAAAAATTTTTTCGTATAAGATTTTTATTTTGGTCAAACCGCATTGAACGTATTCGCCGTCTTCTTATACGGCTTATATTATAACTTATTTTTTTTTATTTTGCAACAATATAGGCGATAAAAATAAAATTTGTTTTCTTTTAAATTGCATACACAAAATTACTTAAAACAAGAATACTATGTATTAGAAAGAAGAAACTGCGGGACGCAAAAAATTCTACATATCTCCCGCGGTATAAACACAGGAGGTTTTCTTATGAATTGTTGCACCCAAAATAACGGCACTCTTTGGATTTTAATCGCGTTGCTCGTACTTACTTCGAAGGACGGTTGCTGCTTTGGCGGTAATTTCTTAAGTGGTTGTTCTCTTCCCATTATCATCGCACTCTTGTATTGCTTATATAAGAACGGTACTCTCTCTTCCATTCTTACTCCTCCTTGCAATCCTTGTTGCAATTGTTGTTGCTAAGCTTTTTGTTTTTTTAACTTTCTCCTTAATATGAAAAGAGAACCGACCTTTTTTAGGTCGGTTCTTCCGTTTTTTATTAATTTATACGTCGCCTATAACGCCTGTAAACAATACCGTATCGTAGCTATCCGTAAGCACAAATCCAAACGTTCTATCTACGATAAAATCAAGATATACCTGCGTGTATTCCCCCGGCCCCGGAGCGCCCGCTTTAGGCATAACCGTAACCGCCGCCCCCTCAATGCCCTTTTTGTCCACTTTCAACTCCGCCACGTGACGAACCTCAGGACAAAATACGGGCGAACCGCTCGTTAAATTCGTCAAATTACATGCGCGAATATCAAAAATGGATTTTATTTCAAAATCGTTTTGTAAAATAATAGATACGTCGCCGTCGTATTCGCTTTCAAATTCAGGGAATAAACAACGCGTATAATATTCTTCCCTTTTTTCATCGTCTATTTCGCTATAATCGATTACGGCGTTTAACGTATAAATATTTTCGCTTGTGAACACTTCATCCATCATCTTACCTTCGTCAGGTAAAATGAATTTAATTTTATAGCCGTTGTAAGTTTGCGTGTAAAACGAAGTATAACCTTCGCCCTGATAGGCTCTTCCGCTTATATATTTTCCTTGTAAAAATCTTAAGTTTTCCGTTTCCCCATCGCATTCTTTAAAGGTATAAGAATTCTCCGTTCTTGCTATATCCTTGCCGTATTCATTCCAAACGTCTTTTAAATAAAGCGTATTCATCAATACAAATAAGGTTTCGTCATCAAAATTCATATCTTCGTCAATCAAGCCGTTCGTTTGGCGTTTGATAAAACTTTCTATGGCTTGGTTCGCTAAATTAGGTTTATTTAAAAAGTCCGTTTGATAGGAATAAGCGTAATAATCTTGCGACAACGAATCAAGACAAGCTTGTTTTATCTCCAAGCTCTTGTCTATCCATATCGAATTGCTCATATTCACTTTGCCAAGCGTTTTTTCTCCAATAACGCCAGAAGTTTTATGCTCTACGTTTAACGCGCGGTAAAGCTTTGAAACGTTCGCTTTTAGCGTTTCGTAAGATACCCCGAGCGCGCTCAAAAGCTCCGTACGCGTATCCCCGTCGGCGCACTCTGTCGCCAACGCTAACGCCATATACACCGATAACGGCGCAATCGCCAAGTTTTCGTCTTTTTCGGATATTTTATAAACCCCTTCGGTCAACTTTGCGGAAAACTCGTCTGTCGCTTGTTTAAAAGCAAGATAGCTTTCTTCTTTTCTTTCCTTATAATCAAGCCTTTCAGCTTTGGCTGGTACGCTCAACTCTTTCGCGCCAAAAAATCCACAAGAACAAAACGAAATCGTCGCTATCACGCCAAGGCAACAAGCTATTGCTTTTTGAATTATTTTCATCTTCTTATCTCCTTACCTATAGTAATATTGCGCAAATTCGCCTATAAATATTGTACCCCCCCCCCCGAAGGGTTTTGTCAAGCATTTTTAGAAAAAATTTTTATTTTCGAGCAAAATAATGTAACAACGCAATAACCGTTTTACCGTCTTTGATTTCACCGCTATAAAGCATTTGTTTGGCTTTTTCAAGCGGTACTCTCTCCACGGCAAGAAACTCCCCTTCGTCCAAACGTTGCGCGGTTTTTATCCCGTTTTTCGCTTCGTAGATATAAATCTTCTCGTTCGTATAACCGGGCGACGGATAATCGATAAACAAAAGCTCTACCTCCGTCGTTTTTATTCCCGTTTCTTCTTCAAGCTCGCGTATCGCCGTCAAGGCAGGGTCTTCCCCTTTTTCAAGTTTTCCGGCAGGTATCTCGTAAAGAATTTCGCCGTAAGCGTAACGATATTGCTTTACAAGCAAGACGCAACCGTTTTCAACGTATAATACGCACGCGCCACCCGAATGTTCGACGATTTCGCGTTTGCAAGGAGTTCCGTCGGACAATAATGCGTCGTCGTTTCTAAGCGACAAAATCTTGCCTTGATAAACGTAATTGGTTTTTACAGTTTTTTCTATCATATCCATAGCGCACCTAAAGTGTATTCAAAATACACAAGATTTTCTCTCTTTATTGTCATTATAGCACAAAAACAAAAAATATTCAATAAATTTTCCTAAAAGAACTTGATTTTTGCGCAATTTTTGATTATAATGTAAGCGTTAAAAATATTTTAGGAGGTTTTTGTATGAAATCTATTCAAATTTCTCTTCAAATGGCACAAAAGGTAAAGGATTTCGTTGCGGTTACGCAAGATAGCCCTTTCGAAATTCTTTTGAAAAGCGGAAAGTACGTCGTTGACGCTAAATCCATTCTCGGTATTTTTTCTCTCGACCTTTCGCAACCCCTTACCGTAGAAGTTTACGCGGATAACTGTGACGAACTTCTTGAGAAATTGAAGGAATTTAAGGCGTAAGCCCTTCTATTTTCCTTCCAAGAAAAACAAAAGTTGCCCACTGGCAACTTTTTTTCAGTACGAATGAAAAACGAATTTTTTAGGAGAAATTATGCAAATTCAAGGCGAAACTTCGGTCAATAAGTTAATATTGCTGTTCGTATTCGATAAGATGGAAAGCGCTCTTTCCGAGCGCGTCATCGTCGAAATGTGTACGGCGCGCAATAATTGGCTTAATTATATGGACTGTATGGAGCTTTTGCCCCGTCTTTTAGACGACGGGTTCATTTGTCGCGTTTCGTCCACCGAAGAAACTCTCTACGCTATTACTACCGACGGCAGAGAGAGTTTGAATAACTTCTACATTACGATTCCTAAAAGCGTTCGTCAAGATATTTCCGCTTACGTTAAAAACAATAGCGGTAAATTGAAAAACAGTCAAGAATGTAAAGCGGACTATTACCAAAATAAAGACGGCACTTATACCGTTTTTTTAAAAATTCTCGCGCCCGTTCAACCGATGCTTGAACTCAAGTTTATCGTACCCAATAAAAAGACGGCGCAAAATATTTATAAAAATTGGGAAAATAAAGCGTCCGATTTATATTCCGCTATCTACGAAACTTTGGTTGATTAAAATCAACCGTAAAAGCAAACAAACGAAGACCGCGTAAACGCACGTTTCCGACGGGAGTTTACTAAGCGTAAACGAGCAAGGAAACGCGCAGTTCAACGCCGAGTTGCGCACGCGGATTCTACCGCAAGAAAAATAACGAAGCAAGACGCAAGCAAATCAAGGCGAACGAGCATTTCCGACGGGAGTTTACTAAGCGTAAACGAGCAAGGAAACGCACAGTTCAACGCCGAGTTGCGCACGCGGATTCTACCGCAAGAAAAATAACGAAGCAAGACGCAAGCAAATCAAGGCGAACGAGCATTTCCGACGGGAGTTTACTAAGCGTAAACGAGCAAGGAAACGC
>SVHK01000011.1 GCA_015055865.1 Clostridiales bacterium
GATCTTGTGCTTGATTGTGGCGAAGATAAGCCAGATTCGAATGAAGAATACGACGCAACGCCGGAAACACCGCAAGAATATCGTGGTACGAACCGTTTTCATTCGTATAGACAACAACAGTTGAAATTTTTGCAAACGACGGCTTTGGAAACGGAGAATAAAATCACGTTTGCCGTTTCGCATATATGCCCGATAAAAGCGACGAGCTACGCGGGTAGTGTGTTTGATATCGAAAGAGAATTGTACGGTAGATGGAATGCCGAACTCGAACGTTTGAATATTAAGTTTATGCTTTGCGGGCATTTCCATACGGCGTTTGTGTTGCATAAGGATGATGAAAGAAACTTCTTGCCGCACGAATATCCTGTTATCGTTGGTTCGGTGTGCCTCAAGGAAAGTTTGATGGGTGCGGCGATTACGCTAAATAAGAATGAAATGACGGTTTGTATGACCGACGAAAGTCACTCAATTGCGGAAACATACGTGCTTTCGTTGTCTTAAACAAAAGTGAGTTTTACGACGGACAAACTTGGTCGGAATTTAGCAAAATCTCTTTGCCAAAGGATGCAGAAAAATTCGGTTGGTATGAACCGCACGCAATTGAAACGGAAGAGAATCGCCTTTTGGTAACCGTTCGCGTACAGTCTAAGGAAACTTCGCCTGAGGGGATTTCTTTGCTTCCCTTAACTATTTATAGTTTTGAGTCGGTAGATGGTGGTAAGAGTTACAGTGAGCCTAAACCTATGGACATTATAGGTTCACCGCCTCATTTGTACAAAACGACGGACGGAAAAATCATTTTATCTTACGGTAGGCGTGAAATGCCAATGGGGATTCGCGCAAAAATTTCCAAGGATAAAGGAAAGACGTGGGGCGAAGAAATCATTCTTATCGACGACGCTACGCATATTGATTTAGGCTATCCCTCGACGACGGAAATTGAAAAAGGAAAGTATTATACGTTCTTGGGACGTTAATAAATATGGAATGCTAAATTGTCGTTTTTAGTAGTAATATGATTGATTTTTTTTTATTTTTGAGCTATAATAAATTCTATAATTGGCGTAAATAAATTGTAACGACGTTCTTAAAATTGCGCGTTTTTGGCGAATAAAAGGTAAAACGCGAAAAATTTAAGGTTATTGGGAGAGAAAATATGTTATTTCCGCAAAACTTACATACGCATAGCACTTTTTGTGACGGGAAAAACGATTGCGAATCGACGGTTTTGAAAGCAATTGAGATTGGCTTTACGGGTATTGGTTTTTCAGGACATTCGCATTGTGATTATATTTATAGTTCTGCGTCGATGTCGCCCGAAAATACGCGTATTTACAAACAGCAAATTGCAAGTTTGAAAGAAAAATATAAAGATAAAATCGACGTTTTTTGCGGATTGGAATTCGACCAATATTCCGACGACGATAAACAAGGCTACGATTATATCATCGGGGCGAATCATTACTTGAAAATTGGTAACGAATTTGTTGGGTTTGATAGAAACGCTACCACCGTTCAAGAGATTATTCGTAATTATTTCGACGGCGATGGGTTAAAATTTGCGAAACAATATTATAGTGAGTTGGCGGAATTGCCGAAATACGGCGATTTCGATATCGTAGGGCATTTCGATTTAATTACGAAAAACTGCGAACTTGCTCCGCTTTTTGACGAGAACGACGAAAAATATAAAAGGTACGCGTTGGATTGTCTTTACGCGTTAAAAGACAAAATTCCCGTATTCGAAATAAATACGGGCGCTATGTCGCGTGGGTATAGAAAAACGCCTTATCCTAATCCGTTCATTTTAAAAGAAATGGCTAAAGCGGGCGTTGGCATTACGCTCAGTTCGGATTGCCACAACAACGAGTTCTTAGCTTACGGTTTTGACGAAGCGTTGCGTCTTTGCAAAGCGTGTGGCGTTAAGGAATTGCAAATTTTGACGAAAGGAGGATTCAAGGGATTAAGCCTTGAATAATAACTATGTCGCCTATTTCATTCATTATGGCGTGCTTTTCTTTGTTGGGCGCATTTGATTTAATTATTGGTAATAAATTCGGCATAGGCAAGCAGTTTGAACGCGGTATTATGCTACTCGGCGCAATGGTAACGTCGATGGCGGGTATGCTTGTTTTAGCGCCGTTAATCGCGCAATTATTGCGTCCTTTTGTGAACGCGGTTTCGAGTGTAATACCTTTCGAACCGTCTGTTATTCCTGCTATGATACTTGCTAACGATATGGGTGGCGCGCCCCTTGCGATGGAATTTGCAAGTAACGAGCAAGTCGGATATTATAACGCGCTTATCGTATCCGCGATGATGGGGGTAACCATTTCTTTCAATATTCCGTTTGCGATGGGGGTCGTACCCAAAGAAAAACACGAACAATTATTGTTGGGGATTCTTTGCGGTATCGTAACGACACCCGTCGGATGTTTGGTTTCCGCCGTTATCGTAGGGTTGCCTTTGGTTGACGTATTGGCAAGTATTATTCCCTTGCTTATCTGCGCGATTTTATTGGCGGTGGCGTTATTTTTATTTCCCAACGTCTGCGTGGGAGTATTTAAAATATTAGGTGTCGTTATCAAAACGATTATTTTATTCGGGCTTGCCGTGGGTATTTTCGAAGGGTTGACGGGGATAGAACTCGTTCCTTATACCGCGCCAATCCAAGAAGCTTTTGACGTTTGTACCAACGCCGCGATGGTAATGTCCGGCGCGTTCCCGCTCGTGTATATTCTTTCCAAATTGCTGAATAAACCGATGAAAAAAATTGGCGAATTAATTGGCGTAAACGCAACGTCGGCGCTTGGATTCGTATCGACGCTTGCCACCAACGTTACCACGTACGGCAATATGCAAGATATGGACGAGAAAGGCGCGATACTCAACGCGGCGTTTTCCGTGTCGGCAGGATTTGCATTAGCCGGGCATTTGGCGTTTACGCTTTCGTTTAACGGCGCGTATGCCGTGAGTATGATTGTCGGCAAGATTGTTTCAGGGCTTAGCGCAGTAGCGTTTGCCTTAGTGTTATTAAAAATCTTAAATAAAAATAAAAATATAGAAACGCAAGAAATAACAACCTTTTAACTGAATACAAAACCCCGTCTTACAGGGAATCCTGCAAGACGGGTTTTTATATAACCTTATTAGTCTATTGCGCCGTGTCCTTTTTGTAAAATTACGTTTACGACTTCGTTTACGTACTTTTCGCATAAAGAAAGCGTTTCCGCTTCGACCATTACGCGTACGACCGGTTCAGTACCCGATTCGCGTACTAAAATTCTACCCGTATCGCTAAGGCTTACTTCTACGTTTTTTACGGCTTCGCAAACGTCTTTATCCGTTCGCGCCGTCGCTTTGTCTTTAACCCGTACGTTTTTGAGTACTTGCGGATAGACGGTCATTGGCGCGACGAGAGAAGAAAGTTTTTCCTTTTTGTCAATCATCGCTTGCATTACTTTTAAGCTCGTCAAAATCCCGTCGCCCGTCGTGGCGTATTGCGAAAAGATGATATGACCCGATTGTTCTCCGCCGAGCGAGTGTCCGTTGGTAACCATATTTTCATATACGTATTTATCCCCAACCGCCGTCTTTTCATAGTTTATATTCGCGTCGTCAAGCGCTTTGAAAAAACCAAAATTAGACATTACGGTGGCAACGACGGTATTGGTGGTAAGCTCTCCGCGTTCTTTCATATAGGTTGCGTAAAGGTATAAGATTTGGTCGCCGTCTACGACGTTGCCTTGTTCGTCCACGCAAAGACAACGGTCGGCGTCGCCGTCGTAGGCAAAGCCCACGTCTAAACCGTTTTCGCGTACGAAATTTTGCAAAGCTTGAATATGCGTTGAACCGACGCCTTGGTTGATATTGACGCCGTTGGGCTCTGCGCCCATAACGTAAGTTTTTGCGCCGAGCGCGTCGAATACGCTTTTAGCAATCGTCCACGCGCTACCGTTTGCGCAATCAAGCCCAACTTTCCAGCCTTTAAACGAATATAATCCGAGTGAGATGAGATACCCAACGTAGCGGTTTCTGCCGGCTACGTAATCTACCGTTCTACCGATATTTTCGCGCGTTGCGTAAGGAACTTGCGTTAGCCTTTCATTAAATACGTTCACCTTGCCGTCTAAGTAATCTTCAATGAACGAAATAGTGGTTTCGTCCATTTTTTCGCCTATTTCGTTAAAGAGTTTTATACCGTTATCGTAAAAGGGGTTATGGCTAGCGGAAATCATTACGCCACAGTCAAACCCGTCCGTTTTCGTAATGTAAGAAACGGACGGCGTCGTCGTTACGTGCAAGAGATAAGCGTCTGCGCCCGACGAAACGATACCGCCTGAAAGCGCGTATTCGAACATATACCCTGAACGGCGCGTGTCCTTGCCGATGACGATTCGAGCTGGTTCGTTACAACCCGCGCGTTTTTTCTTTTCCGTTAAATACCAACCGAGAAATCTTCCTACCTTAAACGCGTGTTCGGCGGTAAGATTTTTATTCGCTTCTCCGCGAAATCCGTCCGTACCAAAATATTTTCCCATTTTTTTCTCCCTTTTTATTATTTTGGCTACGCCACGTCACATAGTTGATTTTTCTCGCCAAACTGACAAAAATAATTTTAGCGTAAATCAACCATTTTCTGCGACACAGCCATTATTTTTAACGTTTTTCTACAACGTCGCCTTGACGTTTATAAATACAATTTTCTTTTACCACTCCGCGCACGCACGAAAGGGGATAAACTTGCGCGTTTTTACCGATGACCGTTCCTGGATTGAGTACGCTGTTACACCCAACTTCCACAAAATCTCCCACGAACGCGCCTACTTTTTTCCTGCCCGTACGTACGATTTCGTTTCCGTCTTTTATCGTGACGAGCGATTTGTCTGATTTTACGTTAGAAGTGATAGAACCTGCACCCATGTGCGCCTTAAAGCCCAAAATACTGTCTCCGACGTAGTTGTAGTGAGGGACTTGAACGTTGTCGAAAAGGATTACGTTTTTCAATTCTACCGAATTTCCAACGACGCAATTTTCGCCTACGAGCGCGCTACCGCGGATAAAAGCGCAATGTCTAACTTCCGTTTTTGCACCGATAATACACGGCGCGCCCAAGTATGCCGTCGGCGCAATTTGCGCTTGGCGATGTACCCATACGTTTGGGGAAATTTCCGTATATTCCGATTTATCGAGCGTTTTACCTAATTGACAAATAAATTCGCTAATGGATTCCAAAGCTTCCCAAGGATAGACGAACGAACGTAAGTATTCGCCGGCTTTGCTTCGTTGTAAATCAAAAAGTTGTTCTATCGTTTGCATTTCGATTTGCCCCCTTTCTTTTATTATATTAGTGATTATACTGTGTTGGCTACCTAAAAAAGCGATAAGGCATCGTTAAAAATTTTTGACTTCTTATCGCTTTTTCGTTATTACGGTCTGAAATGAGAATAATTCAAATCTTTATTTTGTTGCGGTTCTTCGTCTTCGGCGGGGTTGAAAAGGTCGAAGAAACGAATGAGCATTTCTGATAAAGGTATCGCCGCTTGGACGATAATAATGAGCAATAGAATTTGGGCTAAATTAAAGGAGATGTCGCTCCAACCCGTCATTACGATTTCGCCAAGGAAGGGTACGCTAATAATCGTCGAACAAACGAAACACATCGCAACGAACAACGCAAATTTAATACCCGTTAACGGTTGACAAATTCTAAATAACATTACGAGCCCCGTAAAGGTTAAAGAAATCATTAGCATTGCGTTGTAAACGGGGGTCATATGTCCGTCCGCGCCGATGAATCCAAACGCGCTTGCAAGCGGAGTAAGGCTTATCACGTATAAGGTTAAAATACCGCCTGCGAGTACGAGTGCGCCCGGTAGAGCTCTACTCAATACGAACGGGATAAATTTACCTTTCACGCGTTGCGTATTAGGTTGCATCGAAAGGACGAACGAAGGTACTGCGCTGATGAACATCTCGTACATCATCATATTATTCGTCGTGAAGAAGTAAGCGCTACCGGTTAAGATGCAGGTAAGGGCGAGCGTCAAGGTCAAGAAGGTTTTCATAATATAGAGCGACGCGGAGTCCTTAATATTATTGATAACCCGTCTGCCTTCGTTTACGATTTGAGGCATAGAGCCGAAATTATTGTCTTGCAAAACGAGATTGGATACGTTTCTTGCCGCTTCGCTACCCGACGCGACGGAGATAGCGCAGTCCGCTTCTTTCATTGCGAGAATATCGTTTACGCCGTCGCCCGTCATTGCGACGGTGTTACCTGCTTTTTTAATAGAACGGATTAGGATTGCTTTTTGTTCGGGAGTAACGCGACCGAATACCGTGTACTGATTCGCTGCGTTTTCCACTTCGATATCCGATAAACCTTCGAGCGAAAGGTATTGCGACGCGTGACGAATCCCTGCGCGACGAGCGACTTCCGCGACCGTTACGGGGTTATCGCCCGAAATAACTTTCACTTCAACGTCGTTTTCTTTGAACCATTTAATCGTTTCGATTGCGTCCGGTCGGATATTGTCCGAAAGAGTGATAATAGCAATCGGTCGAAGGGACGCGGGCGCTTTACCGTTTTGGATTTGGGAAGTGGAGTGCGCGACGATGAGAACTCTCAACCCCATTTGCGCGTATTGTTTAACGATTTTTTCTACGCGGACGGGCATCGGTTTTAATACGAATTCGGGTGCGCCCATCACGAACGTACCGACTTCGCCAAACGTTACCGCCGAGTATTTACGCGCAGAGGAGAAGGGGAGTTTATCGGTTGCCGTTAAAACGGTCGAATCGCCGAACCGTTCGTAGAGCGCGATGGAAGTTTGGTTGTTGTCTTCGAGCGAAGAGTGCATAGACCCGATGACGTCGTCAATGGAATAGCCCGTGTAGTTATTGAGTAAGATGCAATCGCTTACTTTCATTCTGCCGTCCGTAATCGTACCCGTTTTGTCCAAACACAACACGTTGACGCGTGCGAGCATTTCAAGCGAATACATATCTTGTACGAGCGTATTATAACGGGCAAGCCTTATCATACCCACGGAGAGCGCGACGGTCGTTAAGAGTAATAATCCCGACGGAATCATACCAATAACGACGGACGCCGTTTTTTGAATCGTTTGTTGTAAAGTAACGTCGCCTGCGAACAGGGTATGAAAGAACCCGTTCTCTTTAATGAGTTCCCAATTCGCGTTGGGCATTGCTTCGTAGTTCGTAAAGAACATAAATACTGCAACGGGGATAATCATTAAGCCGATTGCTTTAATAAATAAGTTTATGGAATTAATAATTTCCGAGTTCGGGCGTTTGTATTTTTTTGCTCTCGCCGTCAATTTGCTAATATACGTGTCGTCGCCGATTTGGTCCACGCGAACGGCGATTTGACCGCTAGCAACGAACGAACCTGCGTAAAGCAAATCCCCGTCTTCTTTTTTAATGGGTACGGATTCGCCCGTTAAGAGCGATTCGTTGACTTCCGCCGTGCCGTCTACCGCGATACAGTCGGCAGGGATTTGTTGACCTGCGGAAAGGAGCAAAATATCGTCGAGTACAATTTCTCCGACGTTGATTTCCTTGCGTTTCCCGTCGCGGATAACCTTTGCGGTGGGCGTAGAAAGAATGGAGAGTTTATCGATTTTTTTCTTCGCGCGGATTTCTTGGAAGATACTTACGAAAATATTCGCGCCAAAAATGAGCGTGAACGCAAACTGTGGTAACGGCGCTTTTGCAAACCACAACGCAACCGCAACTAAAAGGCAAAGAAAGTTGAAAAACGTGCAAATATTCCCTAAAAAGATACTTTTATAGCTTTTAGAGTATTTTTTGCCTTCTTTATTATATAACCCTTGTTCGATACGGCTTTTTACTTGCGCCGAACTCAAACCTTTGTCGGCGTCCGCGTTAAAGCGTTGCGTTGGCGTGGTGATAACCGGTTGTTTATTTTTAAAAGGTAATTTATTTTTCCAATTATTGTTCGAGCTTTTTTTATTCGGCTCGGTATTTTTTAATTGTTCGGACATTGTAAACTCCTTAACTTTACCTAATTAGTAAACCCTAAAGGTTTTTAAAATCTTTACTATTATAGCATATCTAAACGGAAAATACAAGCAAGGAATGGCTAATTGCTAAAATTTTAGTTAAATTTCAAGAAAACCGACGAAGAAAGGGGGATATTTAATTGATTTTGGGCGGTAAAAGTTGTATAATGGTAGAGATGAAAAACGTTTAGAGGTGTTTTATGATTGACATCAATCTCATTAGAACTAATCCTGAATTAGTAAAAGAGAACATTAAAAAGAAATTCCAAGACAAAAAGCTTCCGCTCGTCGATAAAGCGTTGGAGCTTGACGGTAAGCGTCGCGCGTTGATTGCGGAGGGCGACGCGTTGCGTTCGGCGAGAAATACTTTGTCTAAACAAGTCGGCGCGTTGATGAAAGCGGGCGACAAAGACGGCGCGGAAAAAATTAAAGCGCAAGTAAAAGCGGACGCGGATAGATTGCTCGCCATTGAAAAGGAGAGTGAAGAAGTCGAAGCCGAACTTAAGAAAACGATGATGACGATTCCTAATATCATCGCTGACGACGTACCTATCGGTAAAGACGATTCCGAAAACGTAGAATTAAAACGTTTCGGCGAAGCGAAAGTACCCGAATACGATATCCCTTACCATCTTGATATCTTGGAAAACTTGGACGGTATCGACGTGGATTCCGCGCGCCGTACTTCCGGTCAAGGTTTCTATTATTTGACGGGCGATATCGCTCGTTTGCATTCCGCGGTTTTGACCTACGCGCGCGATTTTATGATTGACAAGGGCTTTACCTACGTCATTCCGCCGTATATGATTCACGGCGACGTCGTTTCGGGGGTTATGAGCTTCGACGAAATGGAAAATATGATGTATAAAATCGAAGGGGAAGATTTGTATTTAATCGGCACGTCCGAACACTCGATGATTGGTCGGTTTATGGGTCAAATTATCGACGGTAACAAACTTCCGATGGCAATGACGAGCTATTCGCCTTGTTTCCGCAAGGAAAAGGGCGCGCACGGGATTGAAGAACGCGGTATTTATCGTATTCACCAATTCGAAAAGCAAGAAATGATTGTCGTTTGCCGTCCCGAAGAGAGCGACGAATGGTACGAAAAACTTTGGAGTTATACCGTCGAACTTTTCCGTTCACTTGATATTCCCGTTCGCCAACTTGGTTGTTGTTCGGGCGATTTGGCAGATTTGAAGTATAAAAGTTGCGACGTAGAAGCGTGGAGTCCTAGACAAAAGAAATTCTTTGAAGTCGGGTCTTGTTCCAACTTGACGGACGCGCAAGCTCGTCGTTTGTCTATCCGTTATAAGGATACCGACGGTAAAACCAAGCTCGCGCATACGCTTAACAATACCGTCGTTGCGCCCCCGCGTATGTTGATTGCGTTCGTGGAAAATCATTTGCAGGCGGACGGTAGCGTTACCATTCCCGAAGCTTTGCAACCGTATATGGGCGGTAAGAAGGTTATTTTACCGAAAAATTAATCGTTAAACTATGGAAAATAGAGCCCTTGCGCTGGTTGCGAGCTTTATCGCAATGGTGTTCGTCGTTTTAGCGTATTTCGTTAAAAAGAAAGAACGGTATTTACTTTTTCAGTTGCTTTGCATCGTATTTTTAGTTATTTCCTATTTCTTCACGGCGCAATTTTTTGCAATGGTGGGGCTTGCGGTCGGGCTTTGTCGTACGTTGGTGTTTTTCTTGTACGAAAAGAAAGGGGAAAAAGCGCCGATAGAATGGGCGTTCGCCTTTTCCGCTATATCGCTCGCGTCTTATTGTATCGTCAATTTATGGATTTTAAAAGACGCGAAACCGCTTGATATTTTGTGCCTTGCAGGCTTAATTTCCTACGCGTTTATTTTTCGAATTCGAAATTTGAAAACGGTACGCTTTTTAATGTTTATTCCAACGACCTTTTCAATACTCTTTAACCTTTTAACGCACGCCGCTCTTTTCGCTACGTTGACCTACGTGTTCGAGTTGAGCGCGAACGTGGTGTCTATTTTTAAATATCACGTGTTGCCGAGTATTTCTAAAAAAGAGCAAGAAAAATCGGCAAAATAGACTGATTTCAAATTATAATTAAATACGAACGTAAGGTACGGCTTTTAGTTAAGCCGTTTAATAGGGAAGAGAGAAACCGTTTTTAGCGGATTGCTCCACTGCCCTCGCAACCGTAAGAACGTTCGCTCTTATTCACTGCGTAAGTGGGAAGGATAGGGGTAGGTACGCGTTTAACGTACCAAGAACGTTGTAAGTCGGGAGACCTGCCTTACGTTTTAGTTGACGAATATTCGAGAGACGGCGGATTGTTCGGCGTAACCGTTTTAAGGCGGTTTCTTTTTGCGTACCTAATTTCCGTTTGTCTTTGAATAGATAAAACGGAAATTTTTTTAAGGTGGTTTTTAAAATGAAACGCAAAATTTATTTATTGGTTACTTTTTTACTCACGCTTATTATGAGCGTAAGTTGTTTGGTCGCTTGTGAAAAAGACGGTGAAACGAAAGTGGTTAGCTTGGAGCAAGTTACCCAAACGGTGGTCGTGATGAAAGTTACGGAAGCGGAAGAAAACGCGACGGCTTTAAGCAGTTTGACGAAACTTAAAAACGACGGATTGATTGAGTTCGTTGCGGTTGACGGTCCATACGGCGCGTATATTACGTCCATTAACGGCAAAGAAGAAATCTCGTCGGGGACTTCGGGGTACAGTTGGATGCTTTATACGTCTGATACGGAATTTTCAAACTTGGAGTTCGGAACGGTAGAATATAACGGCGTACAATACGGACAAGCGTCGCTTGGCGCAAGTTCGCTCGTCGTCAAGGAAGGGCATTTGTATATTTGGGCTTATACGGAGTGGAGCTATTAAAAAATGAAAAACGAACGCGAAAGAGAAAATGGAATTAAACGGGGAAAGGAATGGACGGCGAAAGAGTGCGCCTTTCTCGCCGTGTTCGTCGCCCTTTTAATCGCAACGCAGACGGCGCTTTCGGCGATTCCGGGCGTAGAGCTCGTTACCGTGCTTTTCGTTTCCTTTTCGTTCGTGTTCGGCGTGAAAAAAGGAACGTTATCCGCAACCGCATTTTCTTTTTTACGGCAGTTTATTTTCGGCTTTTTTCCAAAAGTTTTGATTTTGTATCTAATTTACTTTAATCTCTTAACTTTTACCTTTGGTTCGTTAGGCAAAAACAGAAAAACTAAGGGGGCAGGGTTGGGTATAATCGTATTTACGGCTTGTATTGGAACGGTATTTTTTACGTTGTTTGATAATATTTTGACGCCGATATGGTACGGGTATAGCGCGCAAACGACGAAATTGTATTTTTACGCGTCCTTGCCCGTGGTAATACCACAAGTTATTTGTACGGCGGTATCCGTTGGGGTATTATTTGTGCCTTTAAAGAAAGTATTTGAAAGAATTTAAAGATAAGAACTTAAAATGGGCGACGGAAAAGAACGTTTCCGTCGCCCATTTTATATAATGATATATAAAAGCACGGAAAAGTTATAATATTTAATAGATAAATATTATTTCAAATCATTGACATTGAAAATGAAAAGGAGTATAATGTCTTTGTACGGTATTTTGCTGGGGAACGGGGATATACGAATGATAACGGAAACTATTTTATTAATTCTTGAAGTCGTCGGTACGATTGCGTTCGCCGTTTCGGGTGCGTTTGTTGCAATAAAGGTGCGGTTTGATATTTTCGGCGTACTCGTAATCGGATGCGTTACCGCTTTTGGCGGTGGAATGATTCGCGACGTTTTAATCGGTTCGACGCCACCTGCCGTCTTTTCAAGATGGTATATGATTTTAATCGCGGGCTTGACGTCTCTTGCCGTTTTTTTGATTGCGTGGATATACCGTAAAAAGTTTGACGAAGTAAGGGAGAAGATAGAAAATATTAACAATATTTTCGACGCGTTGGGGCTTGCGGCGTTCACTGTTATGGGTACGGAGCTTGCTTTTTCGAAAGGTTTGGATTTTAATCCGTTGCTTTCCGTTACGCTCGGCGTTTTAACGGGCGTCGGCGGTGGGGTATTAAGGGATATTTTAACGGAAACACCGCCTTACATTTTCAAAAAACACGTTTACGCGCTTGCGTCGATTGCGGGCGGAACGTTATATTACGTTTTACGGTTATTTTTTGCGAATACTTTGCTTGCAAGCGGTATAGCGATGGCGTTCATTATCGCCGTTCGGCTTTTTGCGAGAAAATATCGCTGGAGTTTACCGAAAATACATTTTGAAGAATAAATAAAAGGAAGGAAAAATTATGTTGATGGATGCGATTATCAAACCTGCGAGAGAGCGTGGTTTGGAGTTAGTCAGAAAGGAAGTGCCTACGATTGGATTCGGCGAGGCGCTCGTGAAAATTCACTATACGGCGATTTGCGGTACGGACGTACATATCTACGATTGGAACGAATGGGCGCAAAAGACCATTCAACCCCCGATGACGATTGGACACGAATTCGTCGGTGAAATCGTAGAAATCAAGGCGGCGGACGATACCTTTAAAGTCGGCGATATCGTATCGGCGGAAGGACACGTGGTTTGCGGTAAATGCCGTAACTGTCGAGCAGGAAAAAGACATCTTTGTCCGAATACGAAAGGCATAGGGGTTAACCGTGACGGTATCTTTGCGGAATATGCAAAAATTCCCGTATCCAACTTGTGGCTTTGCGATACGACGAGAATTCCCGAAAAAATGTATTCCATTTTCGACCCGCTCGGCAACGCGACCCATACCGCGCTCAAATACAATATGGTCGGGGAAGACGTGCTTATTACGGGCGCAGGTCCGATAGGGATAATGGCGGCGGCGATTTGTCGTCACGTCGGCGCGAAGAACGTCGTTTTGACGGATATTAGCGATTATAGATTGGACCTTGCGAAAAAGGTGTGCCCCACGATTACGACGGTCAATACGAAAGACAAGCGTTTGAAAGATTTGCAAAAGGAAATCGGTATGCTTGAAGGGTTCGATATTGGTTTGGAAATGAGCGGTAGTCCGATTGCGTTCAACGAAATGATAGACAATATGATTATGGGCGGAAAAATTGCGATGCTCGGCGTTCAAGGTAACGACACGAAAGTCGATTGGAACAAAGTCATTTTCAATATGTTGACGATTAAGGGTATTTACGGTAGAGAAATGTTCGAAACGTGGCACAAAATGACTGCGATGCTCAATTCCGGTTTGGATATTTCCAAAATCGTAACCGCGGAACTTAACTATAAAGACTTCGAAACCGGTTTTGAAATGATGCATAGCGGTAAATCGGGCAAAGTCATTCTCGATTGGACGAAATAAGGAGATAATTATGATTGATAAGAAATATTTTCAAGACATTTTAGACGATATTAAACAAAGCGGTCTTTGGAAAGAAGAACGCATTATTACGACCCCGCAAAGCAGTTCCATTGACACGACCAAAGCAAACGGCGTTCTCAATTTCTGTGCGAATAACTATTTAGGACTTTCCAATAACGAAGAACTTAAAAAGGCTGCGATGGAAAGCTACGAAAAGTACGGCTACGGCCTTTCCAGCGTACGTTTTATTTGCGGTACGCAAACTATTCATAAAGAACTTGAAAACAAGATTTCCGAATTTTTAGGGACGGAAGACACTATTTTATACAGTAGCTGTTTCGACGCGAACGGCGGTCTTTTCGAAACGATTACGACCAAAGACGACGCGATTATTTCGGACGAGCTCAACCACGCGAGCATTATCGACGGCGTAAGACTTGCCAAAGCAACGAAATATCGCTACAAAAATAACGATATGGCGGATTTGGAAGAGAAACTCAAAGAAGCGGACTTGAACGGCGCGAAACATAAAGTTATCGTAACGGACGGCGTGTTCTCGATGGACGGTATTATCGCAAATCTTAAGGGCGTATGCGATTTGGCGGAGAAATATAACGCGCTCGTCGTTGTGGACGATAGCCACGCAACGGGTTTTGTCGGCGATACGGGTCGTGGTACGGCGGAATATTGCGGAGTGCAAGGCAGAGTCGATATTATCACGGGTACTTTCGGTAAGGCGCTCGGTGGCGCAAGCGGTGGTTTTACGAGCGGAAGAAAGGAAATTATCGATTTGCTCCGTCAAAGAAGTCGTCCGTATTTGTTCTCGAACACGGTAGCTCCTGCGATTTGTGGAGCGACGTTGAAAGTTTTGGAAATGATTTCTAACGATACTTCCCGTCGCGACAAAGTTATTGAAAACGCGAAGTATTTTAGAAGTGAAATGGAAAAGAACGGGTTTGACCTTGCGGGTAAAGATCACGCAATCGTACCCGTAATGCTTTACGACGCGGTGTTGAGCCAAAAAGTTGCGGAAAAGATGCTTGAAAAAGGTATTTACGTTACGGGCTTTTTCTATCCCGTCGTACCGAAAGACAAGGCGAGAATTAGAACGCAAATGTCCGCGGCTCATTCTAAGGAAGACATCGATAAGTGCGTGCAAGCCTTCGTTGAATGTAAAAAAGAATTAGGTTTTTAACGAGTTAAAAAATCCCCGAAAATATGCCAAAAAAAGTCAAAAAAAGCAGTAAAAATAGCTTGACTTTGTTTTAAGATATTGTTATAATCTTATGGTAAACATTAAGCGCGGTAGGCGAAGGGAGTGTGAAAAAAGATGTCCACGGTTAGAGTTGGTGAAAACGAGAACGTAGAAAGCGCATTGCGCCGCTTTAAGAGAAAATGCTCTCGCGACGGTATCATCGGCGATTTGCGTAAGAAGGAATTCTATGAAAAGCCTTCCGTAAAGAGAAAGAAGAAGTCCGAAGCTGCAAGAAAGAGAAGCAGAAACTAACGAAAGAAAAGCTCACGAAGTTCGTGAGCTTTTTGTTTTGCGAAAAATGGGGTTTGTTGGGGATTTTTGTCCAATTTTAGAAAAGGAGAGAGTATTATGGCGCAAACTGTAAGTTTTAGGGAGTTGGCAAGGCAAGCGAAAATCCGCGTAAAGAACGGTTTTTGGGAAGATTGTAAGGAAGATTTAAACGAACGGCTAACGCTCGCCAAACAGCTTGGAATGAACGAAAGCAAAGCAGGAAGATACTTTAAGGATAAAGTATCTGCGGAAATTTTGGGCGAGAAACAGGACGACTTCTATTTGAAAGTCAAAGAAATGCTCTTAAAAGACGGCGAAGTATCCGACGCTATCGGTAGATTAACGGACAAGCCCTATTACGAGAGTTTATCCTACGAAGAAAAACAGCGTTACACGTTATCGTTGAGCGAAAAATACTTGCGCGCGTTGGAGCGTTTCCGCCGTGAAATTGAGTTTGATAAATTAGGCTGAGTTTTAATTGGTACGGTTTTTTAGCTCGTGTAAACTTCGCTTTTTTAAACAAGCGGAGTTTTTGTTTTTGCTAGACGAAATTCGACTTTTAAACCGCTTGCAAAAAATAGTCGAATATGGTATAATAATATCGTTATGAGAAACACGGAAGAAATACTTGAAAAATTAAACGACGAACAAATTAAGCCCGTTCTGGAAACAGAAGGGGCTGTACTCGTTTTGGCAGGGGCAGGTAGCGGAAAAACGCGTGTTTTGACTTCGCGTATCGCCTACCTCATCGGCGAAAAACGCGTACCTGCCGACGCTATTTTGGCGATTACGTTCACCAACAAGGCGGCGGCGGAAATGAAAGAGCGTATTGAAAAAATCGTGGATGCGCGCGGTATGTGGGTTTGTACCATTCATAGTATGTGCGTGCGTATTTTGCGTATGTACGCAACCGAAGCAGGCATAAACGATAATTTCTCTATTTATAGCGAAGTGGAGCGTTCAAATATTATCAAAAAATCTTTTCAAGAATGCGATTTTGACGATGAAAAGCTTTTGAAAAACGCGAAATGGCATATTGCAAACGCAAAAATGCTCGGCTACGACCCTGACCGCTACGCGGAAGAATACGCAGGCGATAGAGATATTGACGAAATTACGAAAATTTATCGTCGCTATCAAAAGCATTTAAAAGAAAACAACTCGCTCGATTTCGACGATTTATTGAACGAAACGAGAAATTTGTTGGGTAAAAATGAAGAAGCGAGAGAGTATCTTAGCGGAAGATTTAGATATATTTTGGTGGACGAGTTTCAAGACACGAACGCCGTACAGTACGAGATAGTCAAACTTCTTTCATTCGTACACGGTAACCTGTTTGCGGTAGGCGACGACGACCAATCTATTTACGGTTGGCGCGGTGCGAAAATTGAAAATATTTTGCATTTCGAAAAGGATTTCAAGAACGCAAAAGTGTTTAAATTGGAGCGAAATTACCGTTCGACGAAATCTATTTTACGGCTTGCGAACACCGTTATAAAAAATAACGGTCGGCGCAAAGATAAGACGCTTTGGACTGAAAACGAAGAAGGGGACTTGCCGAAAGTCAACGAATCGGAAGAAGAAAGTAGTGAAGCGCGTTACGTGGCTTATACCATTGCTCGGTTAAGAAAACAAGGATACAAGTATTCGGATTTTGCCGTTTTGATGCGACTGAACGCGTTGACCCGTTCGTTCGAACAAGAGTTTACTTCGGACGGCGTGCCGTATAAAGTGTTCGGTGGCTTTAAGTTCTTCGAGCGTAAGGAAATCAAGGACTTGCTTGCGTATTTGCGTTTGATTAATAACCCGTTTGATAGCGAAGCAACGGTGAGAATTATCAATTTCCCCAAACGCGGAATCGGTGCAAAAACGGTGGATAAATTGCAAAATTACGCGTTTGAACAAGAACTTTCCGTGTTTGACGCGTTGCTTGATTTGGACGAAATCGGGTTTACCGGTTCGACCAAGCAAACGCTTGCAGGGTTTGCAAATTTAGTAAAAAAATGGATTAGGCTGAGCCAAGAATTGCCTGTAAACGAGCTTGTAAAAACGATTGTCGCGGACACGGATATGCGCGGAGCGTATTCGGATAATTCGGACGAAAGTATCAATAAGCTCGCCAATATTGAAGAATTTATCAATTCGGTGGACGAATATTGTCGCTTGAACAAAGACGCGTCGTTAACCGACTATCTTAACCAAGTAACTCTTTCGTCGGACACCGACGAGATGGATAATTCCGACTACGTTACGCTCGCGACCATTCACTCCGTCAAGGGATTGGAGTTTAAGTGCGTGTTCTTGGTGGGTATGGAAGAAAATATTTTGCCTATTTCAAGAAGTATCGATAATAAAGACGAATTGGAAGAAGAGAGAAGATTGACGTACGTTGCGATTACGCGAGCGAGAGAGAATTTGTTTTTGACCCGTTCAAAGAGCCGTTATCTTTACGGGAAACGCGAACCGACGATGCGCTCGAGATTTTTAAAAGAGCTTGCCGAAGAGCTTGATTTGCCGAAGGAGAGCCGTTCGAGCTACGGTTACGGCGTGGACGGTTACGGCGACGACGACCCCGAAAGCTACGGCAATTCCGCTTACGCAGCGGCGAGATATTCAAATAAATCGTCGTACGGCAGTTCGTCGTACGGAAATTCAAGCTCCTCTTACGGCGGTATGAAACGTAGCGTTTGGAACGGTAATTCCTACGGTAGTGGCGGTTCGAGTACTCTTTCAACGCGTACGGGGTATGGGCAAACGGGTTCTAATACCGCTACGCAAAAGAAAACGGGTGG
The DNA here is from genome assembly GCA_015055865.1 of Clostridiales bacterium. Classification (GTDB taxonomy): domain Bacteria; phylum Bacillota; class Clostridia; order Christensenellales; family Borkfalkiaceae; genus Scatosoma. Next base: position 17,690 of record SVHK01000011.1, read on the forward strand.
CGTGGTTTACGGCAGTATTGGGAGTTTAGTGAAAAAACCGACGGGATCGGGTAAGGACCTTTCGGGTTTTAAAATCGGCGCGGTGGTTAAGCATCCAAAGTTTGGGCAAGGCACGATTGTCGGCGTTCGCGGAGAAAAGCAGAATATGCTTGTGGATATTGCTTTTAAGGATTTGGGGATTAAGCAGTTGTCGGCGAGTTTAGCGCCTTTGACGATAGTCGAATAATCTTGGGAGAGAAAAATGGATAGACAAAGAGAGCTAACCGATATTTTGAATAAATGGGCGTACGAATATTACGTATTGGACAACCCGACCGTTTCTGATAAGGAGTACGATAAACTCTACGACGAACTTCGCGCGCTTGAAATGGAAAGCGGAGTCGTATATTCCGATTCGCCTACCCGTAGAGTAGGGGGCGAACCGATTAAAGGATTTAAAAAACACGAGCATATCGCTCGGTTGTTCAGCTTGGATAAATCGGTTACCGAAGAAGAATTGACCGCTTTTTTAACGCGTGTGAAAAAGGTGGACGGGAACGCCAAATGCACGGTCGAATACAAGTTCGACGGCTTAACCGTTTGTCTGACTTATGAAAACGGCGAGTTCGTCCGCGCGACTACGCGCGGTAACGGCGTAGTGGGAGAAGACGTTACGGCGCAGGTTTTGACGATTAAATCTTTCCCTTTGAAAATTGCGTATCAAGGCACGTTGGAAGTACGCGGAGAAGCGGTGATACGGCTTTCGGTGCTTGAAAAATACAACCAAACGGCGAGCGAACCGTTGAAGAACGCGCGTAACGCCGTTGCCGGCGCGATTCGTAACCTTGACCCCAAAGTTACGGCGGAGCGAAAGCCGGATATTTATTTTTACGACGTGAATTACACGGACGGCGGAGAGAATTTTTCGCAAACGGAAGCGCACGATTTTTTAATCGAGCAAGGCTTTAAAGTTTTTCCCTATTTTAAGGTTTGCGAAAGCATAGAAGAAGTAATAACCGCCGTGAAAGAAGTGGAAAAGGAACGAAAAAACTTGGACGTTTTAACGGACGGCGCGGTTATAAAAGCGGATAGCGACGCCGTGCGAGATTTGATGGGCTTTACCGATAAATTCCCCCGTTGGGCGATTGCGTATAAATTTGAAGCGGAAGAAGTAACCACGCTTTTAAAAGAAGTAATTTGGCAAGTTGGACGGACGGGGAAATTGACTCCACTTGCCTTACTTGAACCTGTCGAACTTGCAGGCGCAACCGTTTCAAGAGCGACCTTGAATAACTACGGGGATATTTTACGCAAAGACGTGAAGAAAGGAAGTAGGGTGCTCGTGCGCCGTTCCAACGAAGTTATCCCCGAAATTTTAGGCGCGACTGAACATTATGCGACGAGCGAGAAAATAGAAAAACCGAATACCTGTCCTGCGTGTAACTCCGTTTTGCGCGAAATCGGCGCGCATCTTTTCTGTCCGAATAAGCGTTGCAAACCGCGTATTTGCGCAAAACTCGACCATTTTGCAAGTAAAAATGCGATGGATATAGACGGTTTTTCTGAAAGCACGGCGGAATTGTTGTTTGAAAAGGGAAAAATCGTCGATTTTTCCGATTTATACCGTTTAAAACGGGAAGATTTAGAAGGATTAGACGGATTTAAAGATAAAAAAATCGATAATTTATTGACGGCGATTGAAAAGAGTAAAGCCCGTCCGTTGGACGCGTTTTTATACGCGATTGGCGTGGGTGGGGTAGGCAGGGTTGCGGCGAAAGACCTTGCCAAGTCGTTTAAGAGTATTGAAAATTTAAAAAATGCGAGTGTGGAAGAACTCGTCGGTATGGAAAATATCGGGGAGATTACCGCGACGGGGATTAAGGAGTATTTTTCCGATGTAGATAATTTAAAAGAGTTGGAAGAGTTGACTGCGCTTGGTGTCCTACCCGTTTGGGAAGAAAAAGGGGATATAAACGGCGCGTTCAAAGGTGAATCTGTCGTTTTGACGGGTACGCTTTCTAAATACAAGCGTAGCGAAGCGCAAAAACTTATTGAAGGTCAAGGCGGAGTTTGTCAAAGTTCCGTAACGGCGAAAACAACGCTCGTTTTAGCCGGCGAGGAGGCTGGTAGTAAGCTTGAAAAAGCGAAAAAACTCGGTATAAAAATTATCGACGAAGTCGAATTTGAAAAAATGCTCGGTGATTTTGCGAAAAAAGTGTAAAAATATTACAAAAAATATCGTTGAGCACTTGAAAAATAGGAAAAAGTTTGCTATAATAATGGCAATATAAGGTTCGCGTGCGCGTAAGGGCGTATGCGCGCGAAAAATTGCTAACGGGAGAAAACGCGTATGTTGAGTATGACGGGATACGGAAAAGGGGAATATAAAGAAGGGGGATTGGAACTGACTTGCGAAATCAAGACGGTCAATAACCGTTATTTAGACGTCTCCGTGAAAATGCCCCGTATTTTCGTGGCGTACGAAGAAGTCATTCGTTCGCTCGTTCGCGAAAAGCTTACCCGTGGTCACGCGGACGTGTTCGTGGGCTTTAAGGATAAGCGTGAAAAACCTACTTGCCTTTCCGCTGATTTAGCTTTGGCAAAATCGTACGTTGAAGCGGCGAAATCACTTAAAGAGGCGTTTCCCGACTTAGTCAACGACGTAACCGTTTCTTCCGTACTTCGATACCCCGACGTACTTCGTCAAGACGAGGCGGCGAGTGCGGACGAGGAAATGATTTTCGCGTTAAAATTTGCGCTTTCACAAGCGCTTGATAATCTCAACGAAATGCGTAAGATTGAAGGGGAAAAACTCAAGGAAGATATGCTTTCAAGAATGGCGACGATTGAAAGCTTGGTAAAACAAGTGTCTGAGCGCGCTCCGCTCGTTGCGAAAGAGTATAAAGAAAAACTTACTGCGAGAATTAAGGACTACCTTGAAGGGATTAATCCCGACGAAGGCAGATTGCTTACGGAAGTCGCCGTGTTTACCGATAAGAGCAATATCGACGAAGAATTGACGAGATTGTATTCGCATATCGAACAGTTTAGAACGATTTGTGAAGAAGGAATCGTGGGCAGAAAACTCGATTTCTTGGTGCAGGAGTTCAATCGCGAAGCGAATACGACTTGTTCAAAGAGTAACGACGTCAATATTACCCGTTTGGGGCTTGCTTTAAAGAACGAAATCGAAAAGGTGAGAGAGCAAGTTCAAAATCTCGAATAAAGGGGCTGTACGAATGAGAAACGTTTTAATGGTAGTATCCGGTCCGTCGGGGGTAGGGAAAGGCACGCTCGTCAAAGCGCTTACGAAAAAGCGTAGCGATTTAGTGGAATCCGTTTCCTGTACGACGAGAGCACCGAGAGAAAACGAAATACACGGCAGAGAATATTATTTTATCTCAAAAGACGAATTTATCAAGCGTGTTGCCGACGGGGATTTTTTGGAATACGACGAGCATTTTGGGAATTTTTACGGCACGCCAAAGTCGTTCGTGAAAGAGCAATTACAAGAAAAATCCGTCGTATTAGAAATTGACGTGATTGGCGGATTGAACGCGAAAAAGGCGTTTCCCGAATGCGTGTTGATTATGATTGCTCCGCCGTCGATAGAAAAGCTTAAGCAAAGATTGGTTTCAAGAAACACCGAAAGCACGGAAGAAATAGAAAATAGAATGTCGCGGTTGGAGTTCGAACTTTCTAAAAAGGACGAATACGATTACGTAGTCGTTAACGACGATTTGTCCGTCGCGCTTGAAGACTTGGAAAAAATATTCGAAAACGAAAAAAATAAATAACCATATAAGGAGAAAATAAATATGATTAACGAACCTTCTGTTGATGAAATGATTAGAAAACTCGGTACGGAAGAAGAACCCATTAGCCGTTACGCGCTTTGCACGATTGCGTCTAAACGCGCTCGTCAAATTATCGAAACGGAAAAAAATCTCGGGCACGAATCCGCAGGTAGAGATAAGGAACTTTTAGCGGCTTGTAAAGACATCGCAAGCGGTAAAGTAGTTATCGCGAAAGACTAACTTAAATCGCCTCGTCAAACGGGGCGTTTTTAATTCTATCCATAACGGAATAGGGATAGAGAAGTAAGTTTTAGACTAAAAGGAGAAGAAAATGATTGCTGAAGTAATCGTAGATATCGCGTCCGGCGAAACGGATAAAATATTTGATTATTTATGCGACGACGACGTGGTCGTCGGCTCTCGCGTGCGCGCACCTTTTGGTCCAAAAACTTTGCCGGGGTTCGTGATGAACGTGAAAGAAAGCACTACTTACCCTAAAGAAAAGCTGAAAAAAGTTACGCTTTGTGAAGACGAATTACCTGCGCTTACGACGGAATGTTTACGGCTTGCGAATAAAATGGCGGAGCGTTACCGCGTTCCGAAAGCGTTGACGTTACGTTTGTTTTTGCCGTCTGAAATGCGTACGGGAAGGGTAAGAGAGCTTATTAGAAATTACGCGTCTTTGAACGAAACCGACGGGGAATACAAGATTTTAAAAACTGCGAAAAACCAATGGGGAGCGTTGGAGTTTTTAAAAGAAAACGGGAAAACCGATTGCGCGTATTTAAATAGAGTTTTTCCCGGCGCGGTGAACGCGCTTGCGAAAAAGGGTTACGTTACGGTTACGAGCGAACAACTTTTACGCGACCCGTATAAAACGATGGACGGGGAAAAAGTCGAACGGATTTTAACGCCCGACCAAACGCGCGCCGTTTCGTCTATTCAGCGCGACGCTAAGACGGTACAGCTTTTACACGGCGTTACCGGTAGCGGTAAGACGGAAATTTATCTAACCTTGATAGCGAATTGCTTAAAAAAAGGACAAAGTTCGATTTTTTTAGTACCGGAAATTTCTTTAACGCCCCAAATGCTCTCACAACTGCGTTCACGCTTTGGGAAAAACGCGGCGATTTTGCATAGCGGACTTTCCGCAGGCGAGAAATTCGACGAATGGTGGCGATTGCGCACGGGCGAAGCGAAAATCGCAATCGGGGCGCGTAGCGCTATCTTCGCTCCGCTTGAAAATTTAGGGGTAATTATCGTGGACGAAGAACACGATTCGAGCTATTTTAGCGAATCGTCGCCTAGGTATTCTACCTTTGACGTGGCGTTGCTCCGCGCTAAATATAACAAGTGCAAACTCGTTTTAGGTAGCGCGACGCCGTCTATTGAAACGTATAAAAAAGCCTTAGACGGCGAGTTTGGATTGATTAGATTGACTAAGCGCATTAATCAACGCCCTTTGCCTGAAATTACGATTGCGGATATGCGTAGAGAAGTAAGGCGGGGGAATAATTCGGCTTTTAGCGCCGTTTTAAAAGAAGAAATAGAAAAGTGCTTGCAAAACGGCAAGCAAGTCATTTTATTTTTAAACCGCAGGGGGTATTCGCAGTCGGTTATTTGTAAGGAGTGCGGATACGTAGTAAAATGCGAAGCTTGCGACGTCGCGCTCACTTACCATAAGGAAGAAAAATGTTTAAAATGCCATTATTGCGGTAGTATGTACGAGCCGTTGACACATTGCGTTAATTGCGGAAGTCACAAACTCTCTTACGCTGGCACGGGTACGCAACGAATCGTAGACGAGCTGAAAAAACTGTACCCGTCCGCAAGGATTTTGCGTATGGATAACGATACGACGCGCGGTAAGGAAGGGCATTATAAGATTTTGAAAGAGTTTGGCGAACACCGCGCGGATATTTTAGTCGGTACGCAAATGATAGCCAAGGGACACGATTTTCCTGCCGTTACGTTGGTTGGGATTTTGGACGCGGATATGGGACTGCATTTTTCCGATTACCGTAGCGGGGAAAGAACCTTCCAACTCATTACACAGGTAGCGGGGCGTAGTGGTCGAGCGAACGAGAAAGGGAAAGTCGTTTTACAAACGTTCAATCCCGAAAACGACGTGTTACGTTTTGCGGTTTCGTACGATTACGAAGGGTTTTATCGCAACGAGATTTCCCGTCGCGCCGCGACGGCGTTTCCGCCCTTTTCAAAAATCGTTCGAATCTTGATTACGGGCGAAGACGAAAAGAAAACCGTCGAGTCGCTAAAGACTGTATATTTAGGGTTAAAAGAGTTGTATCAAGCGCAAATGGAGAAGTTTTTATTTTTCGATAGAATGAAAGCGCCTATTAAACGCATTGAAAATAAGTACCGTTATCAAGTTTTGATGCGACTTGTTGACACTTCGGTTCTTGCCGACGTGTATGAAATATGCGCAGGGGCGCGCTCGCGAGATACTCTCGTAACGGTAGAAGAAAATCCCGTTAATTTGAGTTAAACGCGTCGGTTGCGCCTTGCAACCCCACAAGGGCATTACTCCCTTGAAATTTAAAGGGGTATTACATATAAGGAGAAAAAACAAATGGCGATAAGAAATATTGTGCAAGTCGGCGACGACGTATTAAGACAAAAATGCGATCCCGTCGAAATTTTCGATGAAAAGCTTTGGAAACTTTTAGACGATATGAGAGATACCGTTAAAAAAGAACAAGGTGCAGGGTTGGCGGCTCCGCAGGTAGGAGTGCTCCGTCGCGTAGTCGTCGTAGACGTAGAAGAAGGATATTTTGAATTTATCAACCCCGTAATCGTGCAACAAAAAGGGGAACAAAACGGTTGGGAGGGTTGTCTTTCCGTGCGCGGAAAGAGTGGTATTGTTTCTCGTCCGATGAAAGTTAAATTGGCGTTCCAAGACAGAAAAGGCGAGAAGTATCTTTTGCAAGCCAAAGGATTTTTTGCCCGCGCTATTTGTCACGAGTTGGACCATTTGGACGGCGTGCTCTATATTGATAAAGCAAGCCATATTCAAAAGAACGATTAAAAGCTTTAAATCCGTAATTGCTTTTAGTTGAACGGAAGATAGTCGGGTAACGAACGCACGGCTTTTCAAGAGAAGAAATAGAAAAACTTGGGGTTTAAAAAATGAAAATCGTATATGCAGGTACGCCGTCGTTTGCGGTTGAGCCTTTGAAAAAAATAATAGAAAACGGCTATACCGTGGTCGGCGTTATTACGCAAACGGATAAACCGCAAGGGCGAAAGGGTACGCTTACGCCACCGCCCGTGAAGGTTTTTGCGCAAAGCCAAAATGTTCCCGTTTTGCAACCGGTAAAACTTCGCGACGAGTTGGGCGCGGTAAAAGAACTTGGCGGAGATATTTTAATCACTTGTGCCTACGGTCAAATTTTAAACGCCGAAACGCTAGGGATTTTTGAAAAAGGGGTCTGGAATATTCACGCAGGACTTCTTCCTAAATACCGTGGCGCGTCGCCTATTCAAAGCTGTATATTAGCAGGAGAAACCGAAACGGGCGTGTCCATTATGAAAACGGAATTGGGTTTGGATAGCGGAGACGTTTTGCTCGTTGAAAAAACTGAAATCGGCGAAACGGAAACGGCAGGCGAACTTTCTTCGCGCCTTTCTGAGATTGGCGCAAACGCGATTGTAGACGCGCTTAAATTGCTTGAAAACGGCAATTATTCGCTCCAAAAGCAAAGCGACGAAGGAGTGAACGTGGTGCGAAAAATCGGCAAAGAACAGGCTAAAATCGATTTTACCAAAACGGCGGAAGAAATCGTTAATCTCGTACGCGCGATGAACCCCGAACCGACGGCGTATTCGTGTGTAAACGGCTTGAAAGTAAACGTATTTTTGGCGGAAACGTGCAAAGAATTTTCGGACTTAGACGGGGAATACGGCGAAGTATTGTGCGAGTCGCCTAAAAAAGGGTTAATCGTAAAATGTAACGGTGGGGCGATAAAGTTTTTAGAAGTGCAACCTGCCGGCGGTAAACGGATTAAAGGCGCGGATTTTTTGAACGGTAGAAAGGCGAAAAAGGGGGATAAGTTCGAATGTTGAGCAATCCCGTGTACGACCCTTATCAAATTTTAACCAAAGTATATTCGGAAGGCGCGCATTTAAAACAAGCGATTGCGGATACCTATATCGAAGAATCGTTTCGCGCGAGAACGGTTAGGATTTGCTACGGCGTATTGGAAAACGACGGGTATTTTGATTTTTGTATTCGCCGTTACGCGACGAAAGCGCCGAAGCTTGCCGTGCGCACGATTTTGAAGATTTCGTTGTATATGCTTATTTTTATGGATAAGCAAAAATATATGGTAACCGATTGCGCGGTTACTTTATGTAAAAAACTCGGTAAAAACGGCGTTAGCGGTTTCGTCAACGCGTTTTTACGTAGGTTTGATAAGTCGGAAGTGGATGAAAGTATCCCTAAAGGCGCGGAAGGGGACGCCGTTCGGTTTTCTTATCCGTTATACGCCTATAAGTACTTAAAAAAGGAATACGGCGAAAGAGCGGAAAAAATCGCGTCGGCGAAAAGCGGTGGCGTGTCCGTGCGGTTCGCATCCGGCGGTTTTGCGGAAAAATATTTACAAAAACCGCACGTATGCTCCGCGTTTGAAAATAATTTTATTTTTGAAAACTTCGTTCGCGACGACGGTTATGATAGAGGGGAATACACTTTTCAATCGGTGGGAAGTATCGCGATTTGTTCGGTTGTGGAGCCGTGCGAGAGTTTGCTCGATGCTTGCGCCGCGCCCGGTGGAAAATCGGTATTGTTGGCGGAAAAATGCAAAAACGTAACTTCGTTCGAGTTACACGGGCATAGGGTTGAGTTGATTGAGAGTTACGTAAAAAGAATGGGCGTTCAAAACGTAACGGCAAGACGGATGGACAGTTCCGTTTTTGCGCCCGAATACGCGGAAAAGTTCGACGGCGTACTTTGCGACGCGCCTTGTTCGGGGTTTGGTACGGTTACGGAAAATCCGGATATTAAACTTTTTCGGAAAGAACAAGATTTCGTTTCCTTGCAAAAAGCGCAAAAAGAAATTTTAGATAATTGTTCGAAATACGTTAAAAACGGCGGGAATTTATATTATTCGACTTGTTCGCTTTTCGAACGCGAAAACGACGATATCGTAGAAGGTTTTTTGAAAACCCATTCGGACTTTGAAGTGGAAAGAATCGATTGTCCGCTTGCGCACGAAAAGAAAAAATATGGACTGCAGTTTTTACCGGATACCGCTTACGGCGCAGGGTTTTACGTTTGTAAATTGAAGAAGAAATAGAAAGGGAAAAAGAAGTATGAAAAAAATCTTGCAAGATTTAAGTTATCAAGAGCTGGAAGAATTAACGCTTTCACTCGGCGAGAAGAAATTTCGCGCAAAACAGCTTTACGACGGGATAATGCAAGGTAAGACGATTGACGGTATTTCTTCTTTATCCAAGGCGTTTAAAGAACGATTAAAAGAGCTTTACGAAAACGAGCCGATAAAAATAAAAGAAACGTATTATTCGTCCGACGGCACGGAAAAATATTTATTCGAGTTCGCCGACGGGAATCTCGTTGAAGGCGTACTGATGAAATATAAGTACGGCTATACCCAATGCGTTTCCACGCAGGTTGGGTGTAGAATGGGTTGCAAGTTTTGCGCTTCCACGTTGAACGGGTTGATTAGAAATTTGTCTGCAGGCGAAATTTTATCGCAAATTTTGCTCGTGAACGCCCTGCATAAATCGGACGTTAAGGAAGGCGCGGGTAAGGACGGTAGGGCGGTTACGAATATCGTTTTGATGGGGAGTGGAGAACCGCTTGACAATTACGACGAAGTAATCAAGTTTATGCGACTTTTAACCGCGGAAGGCGGAGTATGTATCAGCGCGAGAAACGTATCTCTTTCGACTTGCGGTATCGTGCCGAAAATGTATCGGCTTGCCGACGAAGGTTTTCCGTTGAATTTGACCGTTTCTTTGCACGCAACGGACGACGTGGATAGGGAACGGGTAATGCCGATTGCAAAGGCGTATAAAATTCCCGAGATTTTAAAAGCTTGCGATTATTATTTCAAAAAGACGGGTAGAAGATACTATTTTGAGTATACCCTAATAGCAGGCGAAAATTGCGATGAAGAACACGCAAAATCGCTGATAAAACTCTTAAAAGGTAAGCCCTGCCACGTTAACTTGATTCGCTTGAACGAAGTGAAAGAACGCGATTTAAAAGCGTTAGACGACAAATCGGCGTATCGGTTTTTGGGCGTTTTAGAGCGTGGGGGATTAAGCGCTACTTTGCGCCGACAAATCGGCGCGGATATAGGTGGCGCGTGCGGACAACTGCGCGCGAGCTATATGGAGAAAAAATCCGATTAAATTGATTGAAGTGAGTTCTATATTTATAGAGCTCATTTTTTTAGGAGGATAATAGTGGCAAAAAATTACTGAATCGAATAGGCTATAATATGAGAATTATTCCGTATGATAGAGAAGCCGTCGTAGAATACGCAAGGCAATGGGCGTATTCCCGTAATCCACAATATTATGATTTTTCTTCCATAGGCGGAGATTGTACGAACTTCGCATCGCAATGTTTGTTTGCCGGCTGTGGCGTAATGAATTATACGCCGGATTTAGGTTGGTATTATCGCTCCGCTTTTGACCGCGCGGCGGCGTGGACGGGCGTTGAATACTTCTATCGTTTTTTGACGGAAAACGCGAAAGGAGACGGCGTAGGCGACGGAGTAGGTCCGTTCGCTATCGAAGTCGGGATAGACGAACTTGAAATCGGTGATTTCGTACAACTTGGTCGTGATACGGGGGATTTTTATCATACCCCTATCGTCGTAGGATTTTCGGGCGGAAATACTTTGGTTGCCGCGCATAGCTACGACGCTTTTAATCGACCGTTGACGAGCTATTCTTTTGATAGAATAAGGTGTTTGCACGTGTTAGGAGCACGTCGAAAGAACTACTAAAACTATAAAAAAAGGGCAAGAAAAAATTTTTTCAAAAAAATAAAAAAAAATTTGAAAAAGTAGTGAAAAACGCTTGCATTTTAAAAATAGATATGGTATAGTATATAAGCTTTCGACGGAAGTTTAGCTCAGCTGGGAGAGCATCTGCCTTACAAGCAGAGGGTCATAGGTTCGAACCCTATAACTTCCACCAATAAAAACAGTGCGGATAAATTATGCGGGAATAGCTCAGTGGTAGAGCGTCACCTTGCCAAGGTGAATGTCGCGGGTTCGAATCTCGTTTCCCGCTCCAAATATCCGTACTGTTTTTTTTAATTTCTTGCCGACGGACAGGGAACGGCGCTATAGCCAAGTGGTAAGGCCAAGGTCTGCAAAACCTTTATTCCCCGGTTCAAATCCGGGTGGCGCCTCCAGCGAACTCTGTACCTTTGCGGAAAGGTACAGAGTTTTCCGTAAAAAACCGCTCGTGTGGTGGAATAGGCAGACGCAAGGGACTTAAAATCCCTCGGTAGAGATACCGTGCCGGTTCAAGTCCGGCCACGAGCACCAAATAAGCGCCCCTTTTATGAAGGGGTGCTTATTTGGTATTTGAGCCCAATAACTTGAATACGTTACGGTTCAGAAAACGCTATCGTTTTCTTTGGTGTTTTACACCAAGCCCCGGCCACGAGCACCAAATAAGCACCCCTTTTGAAGGGGTGCTTATTTGGTAATTGCGCCCGCAAACTTGAAAACGCTACGGTTCAGAAAACGTTTGCGTTTTCTTTGGTGTTTTACACCAAGCCCCGGCCACGAGCACCACAAAAAAGCTGCCCTTGTTAGGGTAGCTTTTTTGTGATTTTATCGAATGCTGGACGGACTTGAGTCATTTTGCGAGAGCAAAATGCTTTGCCTAAATAAAGAAGATTTATGGATAAATGATTTGTCTTATACGTTGTAAAATTTAAGCAAATAAAAAATCAAACGCCTTGCGGAAAACTTTCCGCAAGGCGTTTGAGATTATTGATAGGATAAGAATTATTTATCGCTTATTTCCAGATAAGGCAGTTCATAAGGAAAAATCAAATAAAAGCACGGAATCCTTGAAAGTCCACGCTTTCTTTGGTGGGAAGAGAGTAATGTAAGATGAACCGCTTTTATTTCCTAAATAAATCCTTAAATTCTTTCACGAGCTTTTGGTCGGCAACCGAACCCGAAATCACGCGAAAGTCTTCTTGTTTAATTTCGATAACAGGTTGGATACTTTTTCCTGTAAAGGGGTTATAAAAATCCGCAACAATAAAACCGCGTTCTGCAATTAAATTTTCCATTACTACTCCAATATATCCTTGAAACAATCCTTCATTTACATAATTATCATTTAATAAAATAATTGCATCCATTTCTTCCACTAATTCATTGTTTTGATATTTATTCATAATTTTTTCTCCTTAATAGCTATGTCCTGAATAAGGGGTAACAAGTTCTATGTTACCTTTTTGACCTAATTTCCATATCGTCTTTTTTTAACGATAAAAAGTTTTTTAGTAATTTTTCCGTTATTTCGTTTAGTAACCCCATTATATCATACTCCTTTAAATAAGGCAAACAAACGAACCCGCTCGGATTCGTTTGTTTGCCACAGTATAACATACTTTTTTGTTTTGTCAACAGGGTACTGTCAACTTTTTACCATTTTAGTATATTTTTATAAAAAATAACCTAAATTGAAAAAATCAATTTAGGTCTAAGTTGGTGGACTTGGGCGTGTGTAATATGCACCGAGTACACCAAATATTATTAGGGCTCCCAAAAATATTTTGCTTGTTAAAAGATTTTTGGGAAAAAGGAGAAGCAGGCTTATAGGTCAAGCCGTTGCAATAGCAACGGTGGACAAAATAGCCTTGCTTCGACGTGGTGGAGATGGTGGGAGTTTCGCCTTTAGCGGCGCGCCCCGCTCCGACGTTCTTAACGTCGTCCTTTGCCGTGTAACTTTTCGAAAAAGTTGCTGAATTTGGGCAAAGCGTTTTGCTCTCGCAAAACGGCTCCCACCCTCAACTCCCACCAAGTATTCGTAAATCTAAAAAAATAAAAAGCTCATAAGAGCTTTTTTATTTTTTTGGTGGAGATGGTGGGAGTTGAACCCACGTCTTACTCGGCTGCCAAAAAACTTTCTACATACTTAGTTTATCTATTATTTCTTAAATTATAAACGCGGGTAAACACGCTTTTATAATCGCAGAAAGCTAAATACTTTTATAAAAACACTTTCCGATTTTTATAAAAGTGTTCCGTCTTGTTGACGCCACGACCCCGACCGACGGATAAATCAGGCGTGACGTTTCGTTAATAAACGAAGTTACGCTGCAAGAGCGTATGCATTATTATTTGCATTTAAATTTAGGTGGAATGTTTTATCGCAGTCACTCCGTCTGCGGTATGCTTATCCTTTCGCTCACCGGCAATCGAATCCGGTGCATCCCCGTATATTTTATTATACACCCGTTTTCCGCTCTTTAAAACACTTTTTTCGTTAGTAAATTTTGGATAGGGCAGAGTTGCGATGAATTTAAAATGAATAGGGCAGGGTTGCGGTAAAAATTACTAAAAACAACTTTAAGCCGAGCGGAAATCCGTTCGGCTTAAAGAGTTTTTCGTCATAAGCGAGTCGTTAAACTTATTTAAGTTCAGCGGTAGCGCCGTTTTCCTTAAGTTTAGCAACGAGAGCTTCAGCGTCAGCCTTGGGTGCGTTTTCTTTGATAACGCCCATAGATTCAACTGCTTTCTTCGCGTCTGCAAGACCAAGACCCGTAGCTTCACGTACAACCTTGATGATTGCGATTTTGTTGGGACCGATGTCCTTAAGAACAACGTCGAATTCCGTCTTTTCTTCTGCTGCGGGAGCTGCTTCTGCTGCGCCTGCTGCGGGAGCTGCTGCAACTGCTGCGCTTACGCCAAATTCTGCTTCAAGTGCTTTAACAAGTTCGTTCAATTCAAGAACGGTCATAGCTTTTACTTCTTCAATGAGTTTTTGTACATCCATGATTTTTTAATCCTCCGATTTTTAATAATAATGATTTTTTAATAAGAAAATAATAAATTAGTTCGCAGACGCTTCTTTTGCTTTTGCAATTTGATCCAAAACTCCAACGAATTTCGAAAGAGAAGATTGGAAACAACCGAGCATCTTCGCGATAAGCACTTCCTTGGAAGGAATTGCCGAAAGTTCTTTAACGCCTGCTTTATCAAGATATTTGTTATCAAGATATGCGGACTTGGGAAGAACTTTTTCCGCCAAAGCGGGGTTTTCTTTGGTAGCTTTTGCGAATATAGCTGCACCACTCGTTTCGTCCGCGCTGAAAACCATTGCGGTCGTACCGTTAAGGTCGTTGTCGAAATCGGTTACGCCGAGTTCGTTAAACGCTCTTCTTACGAGAGTATTCTTATAAACTTTGTATTCACAGTTAGCTTCCTTGAATTTGTTTCTCAAAGCGGTAACTTCCATAACCGTGAGCTTGTTGTAATCAGCAAGAACAACCGATTTGCTGGACGTGATTTTCGCTTTAATTTCTTCAACGATTTGCTTTTTTGCTTCAATATTAGCCGACATGTTTGACCTCCTTTAAGCAGATTTCTCTACTCTTACTTATGACAATAAAAAAACCTTATACCGTAGGGCATAAGGACGCATTTCGACTTTCTCTAAACGTTTCTTTATACCTCGACGAGTGGAAAAACCATCAAGCCTTACGGCGCTCGTTTTCTACGGCTCATTTTTTACTTGTACATTATAACATTTTCATCAAAGGCAGTCAAGTATTTTTAACTGCCTTTGACAAACTTTTTGTTGTTTTTTTATCTTTACGCTTTGGTAATGACTTTTACGCCAGGACCCATCGTAGAAGCAACGGTTACGCTCTTTACGTATTGACCTTTTGCAGCTGCGGGTTTAGCCTTAACAATTGCGTCCATAAGAGCCGTAAAGTTTTCAACGAGTTTTTCTTTTCCGAAGCTCTTTTTACCGATAGGGCAGTGGATAATAGCGGTTTTGTCGAGTCTGTATTCAACTTTACCTGCTTTAACTTCCTTAATTGCTTTTTCAACGTCCATCGTAACCGTACCGCTCTTAGGGTTAGGCATCAAACCTTTGGGACCGAGTACACGACCGATACGACCTACCATACCCATCATATCGGGGGTGGTAATCATAACGTCGAAATCGAACCAGTTTTCGTTTTGGATTTTAGCGATGAGTTCTTCAGCGCCAACGTAGTCTGCGCCAGCCGCTTGAGCTGCATCAGCCTTTGCGCCTTTCGCGATAACCAAAACTTTCTTGGTTTTACCCGTACCGTTGGGAAGAACGAGAACGCCACGAACTTGTTGGTCTGCTTGACGGGGGTCAACGCCCAAACGAACGTGCATTTCGATGGTTTCGTCGAATTTAGCTTTTGCGGTTTCGAGCACGATGGAAACTGCTTCCGTCGCGTCGTATTGCTTGGTTAAATCAAATGCTTTTACGCTATCTGCATATTTCTTTCCGAATTTCATTTTTCTTAACCTCCCAATTATTCTTCAACGGTAACGCCCATACTACGAGCCGTACCTGCGATCATGCTCATTGCGCTTTCAAGGGACGTGCAGTTCAAATCGGGCATCTTCGTCTTTGCGATTTCTTCGACTTGAGCTTTCGTCAACTTACCAACTTTAACGCTGTTGGGTTTTGCGCTTGCCGTTTCAAGACCAAGAGCTTTCTTGATGAGAACGGGAGCGGGGGGGGTCTTCAAAATGAACGTAAAGGAACGGTCTTGATAAATCGTTACTACTACGGGAATGATAAGACCTGCTTTGTCTGCCGTTTTAGCGTTGAATTCCTTGGTGAAGCCGGGAAGGTTGATACCGAACGGACCGAGCGTCGAACCGACAGGGGGGGCCGGGGTAGCTTTACCAGCGGGAAGTTGCAACTTTACGACTGCTGTAATCTTCTTTGCCATAAATATTATCTCCTTCGTGGTTTTATCGTGACGCCCTCAAAATTTGACGTCTCTCCCACGTTTTTAACTAAATTATATTCGAGTAAATCGAACTTGTCCTAAATAAGAATTATTCTTCCACCGATTCGGTTTCTTCGGGAAGGCTTGCGTTGATTTTTTCGATTTGTGTATATTCGACTTCAACGTCCGTTTCTCTACCGAACATCGTGGTGGAAATTTTTGCTTTTTGCGCCGTGTTGTTGAGCTCTTTAATCGTACCCAAGAAACCTTTTAACGGACCGTCTTCAATAGAAACGGTATCGCCGACTTGGAACATATTTTCCGTAACGGTCGGGGTTTCAAGACGCATTTTGCGGATTTCGTCTTCTTTCATCGGGATAGGTCTGCCTTGAGGACCGCAAAATCCCGTAACGCCACGCGTATTCGTAACGTAATACCAAATTTGGTTGGTGTAAATCATCTTGATAAAGACGTAGCAGGGAAGAAGTTTTCTTTCGACTACTTTCTTTTTGCCGTTCTTTTCTTCGATGACTTGCTCCATTGGTATTTTTAAATCGACGATGTAGTCGCTAAGATTGTTGTTTTCAATCAACTTCTCAAGGCTATCTTTTACCATCGCTTCGTATCCCGAATAGGTGTGCAAGATATACCATTTGGGTTGCTCGTTCATTGCGTACCCTCCAGATTAAGTCAGCGAAATCAATTCAAGCAACCACCCTAAGAATGCGTCTACGCCCGTTACGACGAGCAAAAACGCAACGACGATTACGAGAACTACGCCCGTCGTCTTTAATACGGTGGTGAATTTCGGCCAAGTGACTCTTTTTAATTCGGAGAAAGTTTCTTTAAACTTTGCTCCGACACGACGAAACCAACTAGGTTTGTTGTTTTTAGATTTACTGGTTGCGTTAGCCATTCTTTACCTCAAAATGACGCGTAGGTTAAATTACGCGTTTAGATTATTTGGATTCTTTGTGTTCAGTGTGCTTTTTGCAGAAAGGGCAATATTTGCTCATAACGAGTCTATCAGGATCGTTCTTCTTGTTCTTCATAGAATCGTAGTTTCTGCGTTTACATTCGGTGCATTCAAAAGTGATTTTAGCTCTTGCCGTCTTGGTTGCCATAATCAAAACTCCATACAAAAAAATTACACCCCGTTAGGTGCGTATAAAGAGTTTACCATATTTAAGAACTCTTGTCAATCTTTTTTTTGTGAAAAATAACATATTTTTTCTTTTTTTGTAAATTTTTTTTTACCTTTTCTATTTATTTTTATATATTTGTACGCGTGCGCGCTCGCATATACGCGCGTAAATATTTGTAGGTTTTATTATTTTACTCA
This sequence comes from Clostridiales bacterium, assembly GCA_015055865.1. Classification (GTDB taxonomy): domain Bacteria; phylum Bacillota; class Clostridia; order Christensenellales; family Borkfalkiaceae; genus Scatosoma. Next base: position 34,776 of record SVHK01000011.1, read on the forward strand.
AAGAACAAAGTAAGAACAAAGTGAAAATTATTCTAAATCCAAACTTCCTTTAACGTAAAAAATAATTTTTCAACGATTAGAACGGCGTATTTTTTATAAAATTCAACTCGTACCTGCCTTACTTGTTTTTATTTAGACGCGTACACGTACGGGTTGTTTAAACTCCGTTTTAAAAGGAATATAGTAAACGAAGAACGCATATAATAAGCAAAAACTTAACAAGGATTTTGAGATGCGGTTATATGAAGAAATATACGAAGAATACGCGCAGTCGCGGTGCTCCTTTATACCGTTTTCGGGTGGTTATTTTCAGGGCGTAAAAAATATTCGCTCTTTAAGCGATAGAGAAATTTTGCTTGTTTTAAAAAAAGAGCAAATCAAGGTCGTCGGGGAAGGGTTGCAAATAGCCAAGTATTGCGACGGCGATATGCAAATTTCAGGCCGAATTTTCGGGGTGGAAGCGGTAATTGAACAAAAGGAGAGCGGTAAAAATGGAGAAGTGGCTCGTTGAAGGGTTAATGCCCGAAAGAGCGATAGATAGACTGCAAAAAGGGGGAATTTGCGTTTTTTCGGTAAAAAAAATCGAAAAAAAGCAAATACTTTTTTGTATAAACAAAAAAGACCTTGAAAAAGCCTTTGCAATTTATCCAAATATGTGCTATAATAGTAGTTGTGGAAGTGTATATTCTTTCACGCGCGTAGGCGCGTTAGACGCTCGCGCGCGAAAAATCGCGATGCAAAGGCTAATAGCCGTGTGTTTGGGCGTTTGTTGTTTTTTCCTTTTAGTCGGCGGGTTTTCGCCTTTCGTTTTACGTATTAAGACGGTCGGCGCGGACGTTTATAAACGAGAAACGCTGGAGATTCTGAAAGAGAACGGGATAACTCTTTATTCGCCTTATCCAAGCGGTAAGGAAAACGCCGTTTGTTCGAAAATTTTGGCGCTTGACGGCGTGGAGTTTTGTTCGTTGCAAAAGCGTGGCAATACCGTAATCGTAGAGATTAGAACGAACGTATTTTCGTCTGCTCGGCAAAGCGAAGGGGATTTGATTTCCCCCTGCGACGGCGTGGTGGAAAGCGCGGTAACGCTCGGTGGGACGTTGCTTAAAAAGTCGGGAGAAAAAGTATTGGTCGGCGAGAAGTTGGTCGGGGCGTATTTCGTAAACGGCGAGGGCGAAAACGGGAGCGTAACGAAAACGGCTGTGGTGGCGAAAGTTAAATTGGTTTGCGAAAAAACTTTCGAAAGGGAAAGTATCCAAGACGGAGTCGCCGAAGCGAGATTGTACGTGGAAAGCTTAGGCGGTACGATAATAGAAATCGTTACGGACGGGACGAGCGCGACGGCGCGGTATTCGGTAACGGTAAAAAAGAATATGTGAACGGACCGCAAAAGCGGTCGAAAAGGAGAAAATTTGGCTCGAATAAAACAAACGGTTGACGTAAAATCCGTGGACAAGCTTGCAAGAATTTTAGGCTCGTTCGACGAGAATTTGAATTTTTTGTCGAGAGAACTTTCGCTCGTCGCTTACGTTGACGGCGTAAAAATTATTTTAGACGGGGAAGAAAAAAACGTTATGCTCGGCGCGAACGTACTTGACGCGCTTGCAAAGGCGGTCGAAAACGAACCCGTTGACGAGAGTAAACTTGCGTACTGCATCGAACTTGCAAAAGAAGGTCGAATTGACGAAATTCGTTCTTTGCAAGGGGGCGCGGTTGCCGTTACGGCGAAAGGGAAACAGATTAAATGCAAGACGGTAGGTCAACAGAGCTACGTGGACGCGATTAAGAAAAACACCGTCGTGTTTGGCGTAGGCCCAGCAGGTACGGGAAAAACGTATTTGGCGGTATGTTTAGCGGTGTCAGCGTTTAAAAGTAAACAAGCAGAGAAGATTATTCTTACCCGTCCCGCCGTAGAGGCTGGGGAGAAGTTAGGGTTTTTACCTGGGGATTTGCAGGAAAAGGTTGACCCGTATCTTCGGCCGTTGTACGACGCCTTACAAGAAATGCTTGGAGTGGAAACGTACGAACGGTTGATGGAACGGGGTTATATAGAAGTTGCGCCACTTGCGTATATGCGCGGTAGAACGTTATCCAATGCGTTTATCATACTCGACGAAGCGCAAAATACGACCAAGGAGCAAATGAAAATGTTCTTGACGCGTATGGGCGAAGGGAGCAAAATGGTCGTTACGGGCGACGTAACGCAAATGGACTTGCCTGACGGAAAAGAGAGCGGACTCGTGCACGCGACTAAGATTTTGGACGGCGTGGAAGGGGTATCCGTTTGTCGTTTAACCGCGAAAGACGTCGTTCGGCATCCGCTCGTAATGCGAATTATCAAAGCCTACGAGACGGACGAAGAAACTAAGAGTAATCAAAAGGAAAATAACCAAAGAAACCGCGCGAAACCGCGGAAGGAGAGCGTAGAATGAATACGAAAAGGGAAGATTACGAATTAACTAAAAACGAAATGCTAAAAAGCGCGTTGATTTTCTTCTTGCACGCGATTATCGAGCTTGCAATCGTTGCGGTTTTGTTATTCGGGGATAAACTGGGTACGATAGGCGAAACGGTTAAAAGCAACGCGGCGAACTACGTGTATATGGTCTTTTGCTTGATGTTGCTCGTAGGGATTTTGTATTTCTATTTTCTGTTCGAAAACAGGAACGTATTGGCGTCGGGGAAAAGCATTACGATGATATTTACCGCGTTGGACGTGTACTTGATTTTGGCAGTATTAATAGGTTCGAAATTTCACGTGTACGCTCGACCTACCGCGATGGTTGCGCTCTTAATCTTCGCGCTCCTTGGGCGCCGAGAAGCGATTTTTATGAACGTCATTTGCGCGTTGACAACCTTTATTATCGACAATTTCTCCACGGCGGAAGTAGTGGCGAATAACATTTATTCGTCTATGTTTATTTCTTTCTCGGCAGGAATGATTGCCATTTTCTTTTTCGACAAAGCGCGAACGAGATTTCAAGTCGTCAAAATAGGTATCGCGATTGTATTGCCCGTATCCATTATTATTTTCTTGCTTGAAATTTCCGCGTTAATCAACGCAAGCGCGGGAAATTTGAGCGAGATTTCCGATTTCTCGAACGTTTGGGAGAGTATGGGGTTCGGTTTGTTCGGGGGTGTTGGCTCGGTCGTTTTATTCCTTGCCGTATTGCCCGTATTCGAAACGGTGTTTAATTGTCTTACCGCGTTCAGAGTCCGCGAATTGACGGGGCACGACGCAAAACTTTTGAAAAAACTCCAAACGGAGGCGAGAGGTACTTATAACCATTCCAACACGGTTGCGCAACTTGCCGAAGCCTGCGCGGCGGCGCTTGGCGAAGACGTCGATTACGCGAGAGCGGCGGCGCTTTATCACGACGTAGGAAAACTTCGTCAGCCCGAATATTTCACGGAAAATCAATGGGGCGCGAACGCGCACGACGAATTGACCCCCGAGCTTTCGGCGGATATCGTACGTTCGCACGCGCAAGACGGGTACGATTATATCTTAACGCATAGACTTCCGCAGTTTTTAGCAGACGTAGCGTTGCAACATCACGGTACGTTGCCCATTCGGTATTTCTACGCCAAAGCGTTGAAAATGACGGACGGGAATTTAAATATAGAAGACTTTTCTTATCTTGGACCGAAACCGCAAACGAAAATCGCGGCGATTATTATGATAGCGGACGCGTCGGAGGCGGCGGTACGCGCGTTGACGGACCGTACCCCTAAGTCGGTGGAAAAAGCGGTTCGCGATATTATCGAAGAAAGAATGGATTTAGAACAATTCTCCGATTGCGATATTACGATGTCCGATTTGACGAAAATCCGTATGACGATAGTTAGCGTATTGACGGGTGTTTATCATCACCGCGTCGATTATCCCAAGCTTAAATATCATCAAGAGGGAAACAAAACGGTAGGAGAAAATGAATGAGAAAGAACTTCGTAATTTATTCGGATGGTGACGAATTTTCAAGCGAAAACGTTAAAAATCTTGAAAAGGCTTTAGACGGGTTCGTTTCGTCGAACGTGAAATTGGCGGTGGAAATCGTGTTCGTAGACGGAGATGAAATTCGTCGGTTGAATAACGATAATCGCGGTATCGACCGCGTAACGGACGTTTTGAGCTTTCCCGCTTTGGACGAAATTAAGGGCTTGCCCCTTAAAAAACAAGATTTTCCTTGCGATATAGACGAAAACGGAAACTTGTTTATCGGCTCTATCGTCGTATGTTGCGAACGCGCGAAAGAGCAGGCGCAAGAGTACGGACATTCTTATAACCGTGAATTGCATTATTTGTTGGTGCATGGGGTTATGCATTGTTTGGGTTACGACCACGAAACGGACGATGAAAAAGCCGAAATGCGCGAAAAGGAAGAACTTGTGCTCAATAAAATGGGGATTACCCGAGAAGATTAAAATAAAGGAAAAAAGAAAAGAGAAATGAGAAGTGGATATATTGCTGTAATCGGTAGGGCGAACGCGGGAAAAAGTACGTTGATTAACGTGTTGGTCGGGGAGAAAGTTTCCATCGTTTCTCCCAAACCGCAAACGACGCGAGATAGGATATTGGGGGTATTGACGGAGGACGATTATCAGCTCGTTTTCGTAGATACGCCCGGTATTTATAAGGCGCGCAACGCGCTTACCGATATGATGATGAGAACGACTGAACAAAGCGCGAAAGAAGTCGATTTCATTTTGTACGTATTGGACGGACACGAGGGGGTTAAGGACGAAGAGTTCGAACTCATCGAAAAGTATAAGGCGCTCGGAATCCCTATGGCGATTGCCTATACGAAAATCGATATTATGCCCAAAGAAAATATTCCCTTGGATATGGCGAAATTCGCCGATTCCGGATTGGATTTGGACGTGTTCCCTATTTCTGCAAGAAAGGGCAAGAATATCCGCGCATTGAAAGAGTTTCTCGTTTCTAAAATGCCCGAAGGCGAGAAGATGTTTGAAGAAGAAATCGTATCCGATAAAAGCGAACGGTTTATGATTTCCGAGATTATGCGTGAAAAAATCCTTTTAAAATTCGAAAAGGAAATTCCGCACGGTATCGCGATTGTCATCAATATTTTCCGCTTGGGTGAAAACGGCGTGTACGAAATTAATCTTGATATCGTTTGCGAACGCCAAAACCATAAGGCGATATTAATCGGTAAGCAAGGTAAAGCGATTAAGGAAGTCTCGTCTTTCGCTCGGCAAGATATGGAAAAATTCTTGGGGGCGAAAGTGTTCTTAACGACTTACGTTAAAGTCAAAGAAGATTGGCGCGACAAACCCGGTCTTATCCGTGAATACGGTTACGAGGAATTCAAAGACTAAGGGGGTATGTACGCTTTTACAGGCGTTTCGTTGCGTATAAAATTTTAAAATTTTCGCAAAATAAGAAAGAGCTTTTATGCGATAAGGAGAAAGTTTTATGCGTGACCAAAAACCGAAAAACAAGACGGCGGAACTTGCTTGGGGTATGTTTGAAAAGACGGGCGACGTCGGATATTATATGCTCTATTGCGAGCTTTCAAGAAAAAGAGATTAACTTATTTTAGGGCTACGAAAGGAAAAGTTATGGAGTTTAAGACGGACGCGATTGTATTAAAATCGGTTGATTACAAAGAAAACGATAAACTGCTCACGCTTTTTACTCCGACGAGGGGAAAAGTGACGGCGGGGATTAAAGGGGTTAGAAAACCTAAAGCCAAACTTAATTTCGCTTCGCAACCCTTTTGTTTTGCCGAATACGTTTTAGCGGAAAAGAACGAGCGTTACACCGTAACTTCGGCGTATCTTTACGACGGTTTTTTTGCGCTTCGTACGGATATTACTCGCTATTATGCCGCTTGCGCGGTTTTGGAAATTTGTAACGCGCTTTTGATGGAAGAAGAGCGTTGCGACGGTATGTTTATTGCCTGCGTAGAGTGTTTAAAATCGCTTTCGTTGAGCGACGACGATAGCGCGGAGTGTTTGCTTACTTTCGCTTTGCGCGCCCTTCGTGAAAGCGGTTATCCCGTCGATTTGGACGGTTGCGGTGTTTGTGGCGCGGAAATCGCGGATACGCCGTATTTTGATTTTGAGTTCGGCTTTTTTACTTGTAAAAATTGCGCGCAAGGGGAAAGAGCGAGCCAATCAAATTACGAATTACTTAAAAAATGTGAAGGCTTAACTTACGAAGAAAATAAGACGGAAGGCGGTCATAAACGCGCCCTGCGTCTTATTAAGGCGTATTTAACGCAAAAGACGGAAGAAGAATACCCCTGTTTTGGGGAGTTTTTGCGTCTTTACGAATAACTCGTTGCTTTTAGGGGTGTAACGAACGGGGGATAAAATAATCAAAAAGGAAATATAGCGGAAGTCCCCACCGTGAAAGGTACTTATATGGCAAGAACGAAAAAAGAATCGGCGATAAAACAAGCCGAACCGCTTGAAAAAGAACAAGCGGAACAAACCGAAACGGGCGTCAAAAAAGCAAAGACGTCGAAAACGAAAAAATCGGTAGAAATGGAAAACAAACAAGGAAAAGCCGTTCGTCGGGGTAGAAAACCCGTTCAAAAAGCGGTAAAAGTTGAAGAAAAAGTAGAAGAAACGGTTGTAAAAGAAGAACAACCGCTTGAAGTGAAAACGGAAAAGCAAGAGATAGAAAAGACTCAAAAACCGAAGCGTAGCAAAAAAACGAGCGTTAAAAAAGAAGAGAAAACGTCGGAAATTAAAGAAGCAAAAGAAGAAAAATCTAAGACGGAAAAGAAGTCTTTGACGCGCGGAGAAAAAAATACGACGATTAAGATGTTGGTGAAAGAAACGTTGGGCGTAAGAGCGTATAAATGGAGTGAGCTTTTAGAAGAGATTGCAAAAGGTTATCAACAAAAAGTTGACGACGACGAAGTTAAAAACGCGAACGATTTGCGCGGTCGCATCGGTTCGGTCGTAGACGTGATGAAAAAAGACGGCGAAGTGTTGTTTGACGAGGGTATGTACGCGTTGAAAACGGAAAATCCAAAAACCGTTGAAATGCAAGCGGATAAAAAACAAGAACCTGAACAAACGGAATTGGTAAAGGAAGAAAAACAAGAAGAAAAGACGCTTTCGAACACTAAAGAGATTGCCAAGCTTTCCCCCGTGTTTGATATGAGCCTGCTTTTGGGTAAAAAAGCGGAGAATAGGGATAGCAGGGTTGAGAGTAAACCCGTACAAAAAGAAGAAGTTTCGCCTATAAAAAAGGAAGAAAAGGAAGAGAAAAAAGCCCAAAAGAAAGAAACGACGGAAAGAAAGAAAGCGGAGAGAAAGTCGAATAAGAACGCCGAAGAAAAGCTGAAAGAAAGCTTTTTAAAGAAAATTCGTTCGCTTGGCGGTAGTTATTTTGAATATTATTCTATCTATTTGTTAGAACGTTATTCCTTGAAAAACGGGCGTAGGGTAGAGAGTATGCGAGATCGGAAGAGCAC
>SVHK01000043.1 GCA_015055865.1 Clostridiales bacterium
GAAAACAGTTACTGTAATTGGCAATTCGTAGATAAAACAGAAGATGGTTATCAAGTCTTTGAATGTTCGACCTGTAAGGCAACGAAAGTAGTTTACACGTACGACAGCGAAAAGGACGAAAATTGCCAATATTACCATACGGAAACTCGTATCTATCTCGTAAAAGGCGAAGAAGTTTACAGATATGAATCTTCCTATACGGGCGAAAGACATAATTATAAGTACGATTATCAGTTGTACGGGGAATCCTGTGACGATGGGTATCTTGTAATTACCACCTGCGAAAATTGTGATATTTATTGGACTAGCGAAGGACGTGGTCATGAACGACGTGAACAATACGTAAAACTCAATGATTACGGCGCTTGCTACGGCGAATTGAATTACAGTTCTTGTCTTTGCGGTCAAAATGTAGAAGTTTATTTGGGCGATTCTTGCGCGTATAATTATACCGAAAGTCGCGATCAAGACGAAAACGGCAATTGGATTTACGTGGAAGTTAACTCTTGTCCTGAATGCGGACTTCGCTACGAACGTTCTTATTACGTAGTTGAAGACTATGAAAATTGTACTTCGACTTATTACTATACGATTATGGTTACCGTAGGCGAAACGCTCGTTATGGAAAAAGAGTACGTTGAAGTGCGTGAAACCCACATCGGTAAGACGACGGGTACGCTTTTAAACGGCGAAAGCTGTGAAGACGGCATAGAAATTTCGTTTAAGTGCGATTATTGTGATTACGGATATTCTTATACTACGTATGGACATCATATGTTCCAAACGGAAAGTTTTAATCTTTCCGAGCTCGGTAGCGTTTGCGGTGGCTACGCAGTTTTGAGCGAATGTGCTTGCGGAAGATATAGAAACTTGTCTCTTGAAGAATGTCTTTGCGATAGAGATAGCGAATCGTGTGAGCTTTGGATTGAAAATGCGCTTACGGGCTATCAATACAATTATTTCAATGAAAATTATTGGTATGATTACAATGCTTGCGTTTATACTTGCGCCGTAACCGATCCCGCTTGCGGTTATAAAATCAGATATGCAAGTTATTATTTGAAATCCGAAGGCGATTGTTACGCGTATCAATACGAAACGTGGCAATTCGGTTACGACGATAAAACGGGCGCTTGCTTGTACGAATTAACGTTTAAGACCGGAAATCGTCAAATTCATCATAATTATAAAGAAGAAATAAAAGATAATTATACTAAATACGAATGTGTTGATTGTGGAACTTACTGCGTAGAAAACCGTTCTTATAACGAAGAAAACGGTACGAATAGATACGAAATTGAGGTTTCTATCACGTTGGAAGACGTATATTTCAATTACTATCAACGTATTACCGAAAGCTATAATGAATATTATTATGAATACGTTAAGTGTGGGTATTCGGACGGTACGGAATGGTGGAGCGAGGATTACCGCAACGAAGAAGTCTATAACGGACCTTTTGGTGACAGTGGTTACAAAGTAACGCGTTCTTATTCCAACTCTAACGGTGAGAACTACGAACAAGAATACGCTTACGTCGTTTACGATTATTATGATTATAAAATCTACGAATATAAAAACGAAGGCGATTCTTGGTACAGATACGATTATTCCTATAATTTTGACGACGTATGTACGGTAACGATTGTTTATACCGATAGCGAAAAGAAAGACTATACACAACAAGAAAACGTTTGTCATTTTACTCGTGGCGTATTAATTAAAGCTCCTACCTGTTCGCAAGACGGAATACAATGCTGGGAATGTGGCGTTTGTAAAAATCAAGGCGAATATAGCGTTGTCAGCGCAAGCGACCATAAGTGGACGTACGACGGGGAATCCGGATATTATTGCGATTTCTGTGGGCTTGAAAACGCTAACGGCGCAAGCGGTGATATCATTATGGAAGACTTGACGATGCAATACGGCGACGGCGAATATTACGTCGTAGGGTATTGTATCTGTAGCGAGATTAAGTTCTTAAGTTACGTAAGTCTTGTTCTTGAAAGCGGTGAAGATATTTTCGTAGACGTAGAAGTTGTGGAAATGGACGGCGTTCGCGCGTACAAGTTTAGCAAGTCAGCAGTGGAAACGTTTGCAACGGAAAACGGTTATACTGATTATGAAATTAGATTTACGTTCGTGCCTTACGGCGTAGAAGGTAGCTTTGATTACGGTTTAACCTTTACTGCGTGATGGGAAATATTTTCAATCATAACAAATAAAAAAGTAGGCAAATCATTGATTTGCCTACTTTTTTATGTTCGATTTTTTTTAAAGATTTGTTCCGAAAAGAACTTCTCTAAACAATTTCGCCGTTTTTTCTCCGCCGAGTGATTTTTTAAATACGTCCGTGGACGGCCCGCCGTTATTAAGCAAACCTTCTACGTAGTAGGAAACCTTTTCGTTTTTTGTTTTAACGTCGGAAACGGGGCTACAATCAACGGAAAGATAACGAGCCAAATATTTCGTCGTCAGTTCGTCGAATTTCGGCGTTTGCGACTTTTTCCCTTTTTTAGAAATGCTTTCCTTGAGTTTGATGGAATCGTACCAATGTTGACCGGGGTCGCGTTCTGAAAGGTTGGAATACGCGGACTTGATTTCTTCTAAACTTTCTATCGGAGAATTACTTAATAGCGTATCGTACAATTCAACGATTAGCGTATCGTTGCCCATTGCGTAAATTCTGTCGTAAGAATAAAGGGGCAGGTCGAGCTCGTTAGGGTTAATAATAAGGGTATCCATTTTCATTAACCCGAAAAAGCCTTTCGCGCGCATTACGGAAACGTGTCCAAGCCCTTCCGCTTTATACGCTTGAACGGTAAATTTCATACCGCTTGCTTTAAGGTTAGCAAATTCTCCAACCGATAATTCAGTTAATGGAAAACGGGTTTTGATAAGCTCTAAGAGTTTATTCGTCATACCGTTTCACCGCCTTTAAGTTGAAATTTTGCAAGTCCGTTTTTGTGCATTAAGTATGTGCCTAAGAAGAATAAGCCTTGCCCAACGACGTTTACGCCTTCGGCTATCCAATTCATAGCCGCTTGCGCGAAGTTTTGCGACGATAAGTAACCCATACAAAGCGAACAAACGAAAGAAATAGCAAATACGATAATCGTAGTAACGTGTTGTTTCTTCATTTTGAACGCGATAATGCAAAGTCCAACGTCCATCAATCCAAGTCCTGCGACCATAAGAGCGACGAACACGAACGTACCGCTAAATACGGTCGGCGCGACGGCAAGGGTAGGCGTGGATTGTTTATGCGTAAGCGTTGCGATAATGCCAAGACCAGCAAGCAAAAAGCCGATAGATTGTACGGGGAAGAACATCGCGTTAAGCGCTTCGAAATCGCAAATTTTTGCGGCGTAAAGGAGTTTATACGTCGCTTTTAACGCGCCTGCGCAAGTGATATTAATCGTTCCCGCAGCAAAGAGCGCGAACGCGCCCTTGCTCATCTTATTGTATAAATCGCGTTGAAGAATGACAGCGGCGATTGCGAATAATATAACGGGAATAAAATCGACGAGCGCCATAGAAATAGAAAAATCTTTCATAATATACGCTCCCAAATTAATTATTTTTTATTGAGATGATAAATGGGTAAGAAGGGGATAATAATCGGCGTTTTGTTTGCGTATTCGTTATATTCAGCGTTTTCGCCGTAACGAGCCATTTGACGTTTTTCAAGGCGTTGCGCGCCGTTGAACATAATATAAACGATGCAAACGTAAGCTAAAATCGCGATAATCCATTGTCCGATGCCCGTGTAAGTACTAATACCGCTTACGAATACACCCGTCCAAAATAAAATTTCGCCAAGATAGTTGGGGCAACGGCAAAGTTTGTAAAGACCTTTGGTTGCGACCATATTCGGGTTTTCTTTCTTTTGCGCGGATTTTTGCTTGTCTGCAATTGATTCAAGGATAAGACCGAAAATAGAAACGGCAAATCCGATAATAGGAAGCACGATATCGGTAGAGCCGTTAGAATAACGGAACAGCATAGGACTTACTTGCATCACGTAAAGGATAGAAACGAATACCCAAATAGTAGCAAGAACGAATACGGGCATTTTCTTGTCGTCGTTTTTTGCAAGCGTTTCTTTCGCAACGTCCGTCTTTTTAAAGGTAGCGTTCTTAAATTCACGAACGAGTAAGAAACCCGAAAGTCGAACGCCGTAAGCAATAAAGAGCGCGGTTTGTACGAGCATAATCCAAAGCGGAGTAGCGGTAGGATTAATGAAGTACATTATCAACACGGCGATACCACCGCCTGCAACTGCAAAGCCGTAGCCGATAGAAAGGAAGTAAACGAATTTATAAAAACCAACCGAGCACAAAACTGCGCAAACGATAAGTAGTATAGCTAAAAGTCCCCAAGGCATATTAGTTTACCCCCTTTCCAAAATAATTTTTAATATATTCGCCGAAACTCTTTTCGCCGACGATAGTATCACCGACAAGGTCGTGGCTCAAAGTCCATTTCGAGAAAAGAATAATGTCGTGTTTGCCTGCTTTTTTGATTTTAGGAAGATTTGCTAAAATACCGAAAAGCCAAATGGGCGCCCACTTAATTTTAAGGGGCTTTTCAGCTGCGTCAAAGCACATTTGCGCCATTTCTTCGTACGTGTAAGTTTCTTTACCGCCTACGTTATAAGTAACGCAAGTATCGTTCATATGTTCTACGATGAATTGCGCGAAATCAGGGCAATCAACGACGTTCGCTTTTACGTTACCGTAACCTTTAAGAAGTTGCATTGCGCCGTTGTCAACGTAGGGTTTGAAAACCTTTGCGATGTCGTAGAAATATCCGGTCGGACGATAGATAACCCAATCCATTTCTTGCTTTTTAATTTCTTCTTCCACGAGATACTTCGCGTGCAACATAGGTACTTTTTCCGCGCCCTTTTCGTCGCAGGAAATAACGGATACGTAGTTGAACTTCTTAACGCCGGCTTTTTTCGCTTCCGCGTACAAATTCATATTTCCTTGATAGTCGATGTCGTAGGACGTGAATTTCGTGGACGCGCCGGTAAGTCCGATAGTGGTAATAACCACGTCTGCGCCGTCGCAAAGCCCCGTCATCGTTTCAGGGTTGGTTGCGTCGATAGATTTAAAGACGTATTTACCTTCACAACCTTCAACTGCCGTTTCACGAAGGTCTGCCGCAACGACTTCGTGTCCGTTTGCGCACAAGACTTTCAAGATTTCCGCGCCAAGATTACCAAAAGCGCCTGCAAGTACTACTTTCATAATGTTTTTCTCCTTTATCTAATTTTTATTTTATTTGTCTTTTTTGTTTTTCTCTTTCGAGCGTTTGTCGTTGATGATTTTCATATGTTCTGCGGTAACGAGCTCAACGCCGTTTTGTTTTGCCCAATCCACACAACCTTTCAAGACTAAGGGCAAGAATACGCGGGGTACGCCGAGAATGGTCATAAGCGCGTCGTCGGTAAATTTAATCTTATCGTCCGCGCGATTCGCCGCGTAGCGAACGGAGTCAATGGACGCCTTGCGCATTTGCAAAAGCTCCGCTCTCATACGCGTCTTGCGATGGAACCAGAAATTCTTGCTATCGCGGTAACCATAATCGACGGGCAAAGCAGGGAAGTCTTTTGCTTTTACGCCGTTTATGATTGCGTCGCGGTATTTCTTTTTCATTAAAATCTTATCGACACGTAAAATGAAATGCGCGCCGAATTTGCTCGTAATACCGTTAAAATCGTGATAAGGTCCTTCGTAGCCGTTAAGTTCGCCGGGCATATCTTTATCTGCGCCGTCGAGCTCGCGCATCCAAGTACATTCAATAACTTCAATGGCATCGGACATAACTTGTGGACGAACGTCGTCGGGGTTTTCTTCTTCAATTAAACTCTTTTCAAGACGGAAGTTGCATTTAGGCATTTTTTCGCTGGGTTTATCGCCCGGCCAAGACAACTTAACCGCTTCTTTGAAATTTTTTGGATTGTCGTCGATAAAGTTAATCGCGCATTTACCCGTGCGAAGAATGTTTTGCGCCGTGTTCGAAGAATTTCGACAACAAAGCAACATAGCGTAGTAATCTTTACCTGCTACGTAGTAAGGTTGTACCAACGAATAAGGCCCAAGGTTGGTCGTACCGTCTTCACACAGCGTACTGATGAGAACGGTAGGCATCGGGAAGAACAATGACGTTTGGTAGAAGTTATCCACGATGCGAAGGTTTTCAAAGCTACTCATAATTAAATCTCCTTTATTTTTTATTTATTGAAAAATTTTTTTACTTAAATAATAATTGAACGACTTGGAAAATATCTTCAAACTCTTTTCCCGCAATCGTCCAAACCAAAACCGATTCCGCAACGAACGAAGCTAAGAAGTTTTTATCGGTAGTTTTTGCCGTTTCGCAAGTCGGTTTGATAATTTCAGCGATTTGCGAGCGCAAAAGAGCGTGCCGTTCGGGAAAAGAAAGGGAATAGGACTTAGACGCGTCTTTATCCGAAAATAAAACTTCGTTGCGTTTGCTAAAGGCTTTAATTTCGTCGTACACAACTTTTAAAGTCGATTGCAAATTAGACGAAACGCTCTTTTGCATATTAGCAAGCGCGTTTTTCCAATCGACGAGCAAAAACGACGCGATTAACGTATCTTTCGACGGAAAATAATTATACACCGTTCCCACGCCAAGCCCACACGCGCTAGCAACTGAGCGAACGGTGGTTTTTTGGTAGCCAAATTCTTTAATTTGACGTTTGGCTTCTGCTAATAACTGCTCCCGTACGTTTTGAATAATTTTTGGCATAAGCGCTAATCCCCTTGACATTTTCAACGGTGTATTCTATAATAGTATTATTGTAATCAAAAAACGCGCAAACTTCAACGATTTTTATGAACGCGTTCATTATAGTATAATTATACTATTTATTTCCATACTTGTCAATACTTTCAGTAAAAATAAAAGGAGAGAATTATGAAAAAAACGATAAAGAAAAAGAAACAAAAATTATTAATAACGCTCGCGTCGTTTATCGGCGTAATCGCCGTTCTTTTTGCGGGATTCGGAATTTACGTAAACGATTATTATAGAGCTGATAAAAAGGCGATAACGGATTATCATTTAAGCACGAGCGTAACGGAATCTACACTTGACGACGGTTCGCTCGTCTATACCAAAGACGGCAACAAAAACGGGCTTATTTTCTATCCGGGCGGAAAAGTGGAGTATACGGCGTATAAACCTTTAATGCTCGCGTGCGCAGAAAAGGGTTTTACTTGTATTTTAATTCAGATGCCGTTTAACTTAGCCGTTTTTGATAAAAACGAGATCGGAAGAGC